>JAHEMO010000371.1 GCA_024643625.1 Chitinophagaceae bacterium | reverse complement strand
AGGAGCCGATTTGTCTTCGTTGCTGCCGCAGGCTACTGCTAATGCAATAAGACAGATGCCAAATAGTTTTTTCATGGTTGTTATTTTAAATGTTGCTTGTCAATCAAAGTAAGCCTAAAACGCGTTTGTTTAGTAATTCATCTTTTTGCCCGCCGGCAAAATCATCAAATGCTTTTTCTGTAACCCGAATAATGTTTTTGCTAATAAATTCAGCTCCTTCACGGGCACCGTCTTCAGGATGTTTTATTACGCACTCCCATTCCATTACCGCCCATCCATCATAACCATATTGGGTGAGCTTGCTAAATATGCGTTTAAAATCTACCTGCCCGTCGCCCAGCGAACGATAGCGGCCTGCACGGTTGGCCCATCCCTGATAACCACCAAATGTGCCCTGCTTACCATTAGGCCTAAACTCGGCATCCTTTACATGAAAGGCTTTTATGCGTTCATGGTAATGGTCGATATAGGTCACATAATCCAGTTGTTGCAGAACAAAATGCGATGGATCGTACAGCAGGCAGGCCCGTGGATGATTATTCAGTTTTTCCAGAAAAATTTCATAGGTCACGCCATCATGCAGGTCTTCGCCGGGATGAATTTCGTAGCAGGCATTTACGCCGCACTCATCAAAATAGTTGAGTATGGGGCGCCACCGGTTAGCCAGTTCATCAAAACCTTCATCCAACAAGCCGGCGGGTTGCTGTGGCCATGGATGCCAATAAGGCCATAGCAGTGCTCCGCTAAAGGTGGCATGCGCCGTTAATCCCAATCGCTGTGAGGCTTTTGCAGCGTACTTTAATTGTTGCACGGCCCATTCCGTTCTAGCTTTGGGATTGCCATGCAATTCCTTAGGAGCAAAATTGTCGAACAGCAGATCGTAAGCGGGATGCACAGCTACCAACTGCCCCTGTAAGTGAGTGCTGAGTTCGGTTATCTCGAGCCCCCATTCACCAATGGATCCTTTAAGATGATCGCAGTAATCCTGACTCTCTGCTGCTTTTTGTAAATCAATAATGCGGGGATCCCAGGTGGGTAATTGCACGCCGGTAAAACCCAATTGGGCCGCCCATTCGCAAATGGTATTCAGGCTATTAAAGGGATGGTTATCACCCATAAACTGTGCGAGAAAAATACCGGGTCCTTTAATTGTTTTCATAATCAAATGGCGTTTTGCTTAGGTGGTAAAAGGTATCCATTTTGTAGTGGATGAGCTTGCTGCCACCACATTTTCTATAAATGCCATACCGCGTATGCCTTCTGCAGTACCTGGAAAATCCAGCATTTCTGCCGTCGGTTTTTCGCCCGCCAGTTTAGCTTGCAGTACGCTTGCAAAATTGCGATAGAGATTAGCAAATGCCTCCAGATAACCTTCGGGATGGCCGGCAGGGGTACGGGTATTATGTGAGGCAAGGGAACCAATTCCGCTTCCACCGGTCCTGTAGGTTTGACTGGGTTTATCCAGCCATTTTACAATCAGACTGTTGGCCATTTCCTGTTGCCATTCCAACCCGCCGTTTTCGCCATATATCCTTATGCGGATATTATTTTCTTCGCCTGCGGCTACCTGGGTGGCCATTAAAACACCGGTGGCACCGTTGTTGAATTTTAATAGCACAGCGCCATCATCGTCCAGCATACGACCGGGAACTACCACATTGAGCGCCGAACAAATTTCCGTCACCTCAAGACCGGTTATATATTCCGCCAGGTTAAAAGCATGGGTGCCAATATCGCCAATACATCCGGCTTTGCCACTGCGTTTGGGATCGGTACGCCAGCTTGCCTGCGCCTGCCCGGTTTGCTCCAGTAATGTGCTAAGCCAGCCTTGCGGATACTCAACATAAATTTTCCTGATATTGCCCAGTAAGTTTTCCTGCAACATTTGCCTTGCCTGCTTCACCATGGGATAGCCGGTGTAGGTATGGCACAACAACAATTGTAAACCGGTTTCCTCCACTTTTGCCGCTAGTTGTTTGGCTTGGTCAAGGCTAAACGTAATAGGCTTTTCAACCACAACATGAAAGCCTTTTTCCAATGCCATCATGGCGGGTTCAAAATGCAGAAAATTGGGCGTAACGATGGTTACAAAATCAATACGCTGATCCGCGGGCATTGCTGCCTCTCGTTCCAGCATTACTTTATAATCAGTATATATTCTGTCGTCGTTCAGGTACAGCATCTTTCCCGATTCGATGGCAGATTCTGCGGATACGCTTAGCGCCCCGGCTACCATTTCTACCTGTCCGTCCATATTAAAGGCCAGCCGGTGAACGGCACCGATGAAAGCATCTTTGCCACCACCAATCATTGCCATCCTAAGTTTTCTTTTCATGGTGTAATATTTTCTGCTTTATATACCCAGGCTCCATCCCTGACGGTACTCTCGCTTTACAAATTGGTTGGCTTCTTCAAAATTGGTAATACGCATATTTTTTGCATCCCACAGTAATTTTTTGCGGCCAAGATATTTGTCGTTCCAGCCCTTTAGGTTGGGGTTCACCATCATCCAGCTCCTGATGGCCAAATTGGCAATGAGAATGCTTTCTGTAAATGGCCCGCTAAACTCGAACGGCGAACTGGTAACACCATTGCCATGGCCGGCAATGCAGGCATTAACCCATTGTGCGTAATGCCCTTCGGGCACGCGTGGCAGGGTTTGTGGTACTTCCACCGCTTTCATTTTGGTAGTGGGTAAAAGTCGGGGATTGGCGCCATAGCAATCGGCCAATAGTTTGCCTTTGCTGCCTACAAACAGGATGCCGCCATCCCAGTTGCCCATCGCTTCTTCCGGCAACAACTCATCAGGACGCTGCGGCAGCAGCCCTCCATCCATCCA
>JAHEMO010000370.1 GCA_024643625.1 Chitinophagaceae bacterium | reverse complement strand
ATTGCTGTGGATAGTTACCCATAATGTTGGTGTTGAATTCGGAACCGGTATCGCCTTTGCCATTTTTATAACGGCTGGTTTTGCCATAATAGCTGCGCAAACCTGCGGATAGTGTGCTTTTACCCCTCCCTAAACGGTAGTCGGTCAGGTAGCGCAGTTCGGCACCCCAGTTGGGGTATTCATCCACATCTACGGTGCGGTTATTATACTGGTTGGTGGTTTTGTTGATGGTATCGGCAACGGTAGGGGCTTGCATAAAGCCGATACTTGAGCGATCGCCGGTTAGGCCAAAGAGGGTTGCCTGTAGGCGGCTGTTGCTATTTATTTCATAGTTGGCTTTAAGTGCGCCGGTTTGCCAGCGCAAATCGAACCAATTCCTGGCCCGCAGGCTTTGCCGATCATCCTGCGCAAACTGAGCATCGGTGAGGCCGCCGGGTTGCTGACTCAGCGCATGCCAGTTCATGTATTCCACTCCAATATTAAGTTTGGCGGTAGCCTGATAGCTTACCGTGGCAAAGCCGGTATTCACTTCATAGCGGCTATTATCGCGCCAGCCATCTGCATTGCGATGGTCGTAAAAGGCATAATAATGCAGTTTATTACGGGTGCCGCCAATGGCATTATACGTATTGACAAGGCCATTGCTACCCGCTGTGTTTTGGGTTTCTACCTGCAGGGGTTTCACGATATCGCTGCCATCGCGCAGCACAAAGTTTATCATGCCGCCAAACTGTGGCCCATACTGCAATGCGCCTGCGCCTCGCACTACCTGTATGCGCTGCACCGCCTGCAATTGCGGCGTATAATATGCCTCAGGATAGCCAAATGGATCAGCGGCTATATCGTAGCCGTTTTGCCGTGTATTAAATTCCCAGCTTCTGTTGGGACTAAGCCCTCGTGCCGCCACGCCAATTTGTATGCCGCTGCCATCACTTTCCCACACATGTATGCCCGGTACTTTGGCCATTACCTGCCGCATGGTATTGGTTACAATATTGCCCTGCACATTGTCCATCACAATCAGGTTATTTTTTTTGCCTGCCATAATAGCTGTGCCCACTACTTCGGGTAAAAAATGCATATCGGCGCGGCTGTGCTGACCTACTACCGTAATGTCGGGGGCATAATTTTTGTGCGCTTGTAGAGTGTCGTTTTCCTGTGCCTGAGCATGTGTTAAGGCAGAAAATAGCAGCAGTGTGGTCGCTATGCTTCTCATTGATCTGGTTTGCTTTGTTGCCGGGCAAAACTGCTTGTCAGCAGGCGAGATGGCTTACGGTATGAGAAACTGCCGTTTACGGAATCTGGAAATGAAAAGAGGCTGCCCGTTTTGCAGGCAGCCTCTTTGTAGTCGGGTATTGTTAGCATCTATTGGAGATGAAAATTTCGTAAAAAAATTAAACTATATTTATTAAGACATTAAACTTACAATCGTGAAAAAAGTATTGGCCATTTTAGGGTTTTCATTTTTCAGTTTAATTAGCGGGGCACAAAACGTAGGTATTGGCACCAATACCCCCGCTGCATCGGCGCAATTGGATGTAAGCAGCACTTCTAAAGGATTATTACCTCCGAGGATGACTACTTCACAAAGAAATGACATTGCAAGCCCTGCTGCCGGCTTGATTATATATAACACCACTACCAATAGTTTAGAGATCAGAAATAACGCTGCCTGGGTCTCACTGAGTACGGCAGCTGACGCACTGCCAACCATCCAGATCGGCACCCAGAAATGGATGAGTAAAAACCTTGATGTAGCCTTCTACAGAAACGGCGACCCTATACCCCAGGTTACTGACCCCACAGCATGGGCAGGATTAACCACAGGGGCCTGGTGTTATTATAATAACGATCCGCTACAGGGAGGCAAGTTTGGAAAATTGTACAATTGGTATGCGGTAAATGATCCGAGGGGCCTGGCTCCACAGGGTTGGCATATCCCCAGCGATGCAGAGTGGTATATGCTGGAGATTACTTTAGGTGATTATTCAGAAGCCGGCGGGAAAATGAAGGAGGCCGGCACGGTCAATTGGACATCGCCGAATAATGCAGCTGATAATAGCAGCGGCTGGGCAGGCCTGCCGGGCGGCGTCCGTTACGTCAGTGGAACATTCCTCAATGTTGGCAGCTTCGGCGCCTGGTGGAGTTCTACGGGGACCAATACAACTTACGCCTGGTACCGCAACCTGTACTACGGCAACGGCGCTATCTACAGGGGCGACCTAGATAGGCCTTGTGGTTTTTCTGTTCGTTGCCTCAGGGATTAATTTATTTGACAATTTGATTATTTACCGCGAAGCGGACGAAAATATTTTACATTTTGGCATTATTCAGCGACTGACCGGTTTATGAAGCAACCTATGATTTGCTTTTGGCTATTTTTCGGTTTACAAATGATTTCAGTAAAGATTATAAGTACACAGTAGGGGAAAGTATAAAGAAAGAAACCATTGAATTGCTTACGCTTATTTATAGGGCCAATGTGAAACGCTATAAAAATGAAGTGTTGCAGGAGGCCAGGGAAAGGATAGAGGTCATCAGGCTATTTATTCGCTTAATGAAAGAAATGCAGCAAATCAGCATCAAGCAGTTTGTACAAATAAATGAGTCGGTGGAGAATGTATCAAAGCAATTATCAGGATGGCAAAAATGGATAAAGATATAGTTTTCGGCCAGCGTCCTGTTTGTTAAGGCAAACAGGAGTGTGCCAATTAAATCCGGTAACCCGCTGCTGCTGTAAAGCCCATTAATACATTAGGTAAATATGGTTGGCAGTAGCTAAAACAACAGTGGTTACTTCAATTGCAGGCCTGCGGCAAGACTCGGGCGGAAAACGGTTAGT
>JAHEMO010000106.1 GCA_024643625.1 Chitinophagaceae bacterium | reverse complement strand
TCAGCTATGTGAGCGGTGGTTATGGCGTACCGCTGCAGTTGGGAGGAGGTAGTATTAGCCTGTCACCTTATTCCACTTTTAGAGTAAGCATTTATGGCGGCACCGGCAGCAATGGCAAGTCAGTTAATATAGGCTTCAACGAGGCAGATGGAAAAACAGTGACAGTGGTAGAAGGTGCATGGACAAATTTTGACATCCCATTCAACCAGATTTCATCGGCCACTACATTAACCCATTTGTATATCAAAAATTATTCTGCTTCAGGAGCCTTCACCATTTATATCGACGATATGGGGCTCAACTAATTCCTTGCTGACGATAGGGGCAGTGGCGGAGATACTAGCCATACTATCTCCGCGCTATTGCTTTTTGCAGTCAACTCTTGCTGCGTAGGCTTTACGTGCCTGCAGTATCGTATTAGTGCATATCAAAATCCTGAGCCTACTACCAAAATTTAAGCCGCTACCAGATGCTGCATACGATCGACATTGTTATCATAGTTGCCTACCTGCTGGTAATGATTGCCATTGGTATTTATGCTTCCAAAAAAGCGAGCCATAGCAAGGACGATTACCTGATGGGCGGCAAATCCATACCCTGGTATTTTCTCGGGCTGAGCAATGCTTCGGGCATGTTTGATATTTCGGGTACCATGTGGATGGTTACCCTGGCTTTTGTTTACGGCCTTAAAAGTATTTGGTTGCCCTGGCTTTGGCCGGTGTTTAACCAGATATTCCTGATGATGTATCTGGCCGTATGGCTGCGGCGCAGCAATGTAACTACCGGTGCCGAGTGGATGCAAACACGCTTTGGATCTGGCAAAGGCGCGGCGCTGGGGCAGTGGGTAATTGTGGCATTTGCTATTTTAAGTTGCCTTGGTTTTTTGGCTTATGGCTTTGTTGGGTTAGGGAAGTTTGTAGAAATTTTCATTCCCTGGGAAAACATAAAAGGGTACCTGCCTTTTGATGTGCCTGCGCGGTTTGTGCCACATTTCTATGGAGTCGTTTTTACCCTTATCAGCGTCTTCTATGCCATCATAGGCGGTATGCGCAGCATCGTATTGGCCGATGTGGTGCAATACATTATTATGGCTGTGGCATCAGTAGCTGTGGCATGGATAGCTATTGATAAACTGGCTGGAAACGCGCTGCCTGTACCCGTAGGATGGGATAGCATTTGGTTTGGTAAAGAAATGAACCTCAACTGGCAGGGGATAATTGACGGCGTAAACGAAAAGATTAAAAGTGATCAGTATGAGCCTTTCAGCCTTTTTTTCACGCTCATGCTGGTGAAAGGTGTGTTGGCCAGTCTTGCCGGTCCCGCACCCAATTACGATATGCAAAAGCTGCTGAGTACCAAATCGCCAAGCGATGCGGCTAAAATGAGCGGTTTCGTTTCGGTAATACTGCTGCCTACCCGGTACCTTATGATTATTGGTTTTGCCGTATTGGGTCTGTTGTATTATCAGGATCTGGATCTGCAAACTGCGGCTGGCGGTATCGATTTTGAACGTATTCTTCCCGCCGCTATCAAAACCATTGTACCAGCCGGCATAATGGGTCTTTTGCTCGCAGGATTGTTGTCTGCATTCATAGGCACATTTGCCGGAACACTAAATGCTGCGCAGGCCTATATAGTTAATGATGTATACCTGAAATATGTGCGGCCCGGTGCCAGCACTAAAACCACTACCCGCATCAGTTACCTGGTAGGAATTCTTGTGGTAATTGTGAGTATGGTGATGGGGTTTTTCGCCGGTAATGTCAATGACATATTGCAATGGATTGTAGGCGCATTGTATGGCGGTTATATAGCTGCCAATGTACTTAAATGGCATTGGTGGCGCTTTAATGCCGGAGGTTTTTTCTGGGGCATGCTTGCGGGTATAATAGCAGCGCTCATTTTCCCTTACATCTTCAATGGTGTGGTGGATTTATATGCCTGGCCATTACTTTTTATCATTTCGCTGGCCGGCAGTATTGTGGGCACTTATACCACCAGACCCACGGACAGAACCGTAGTCAGAGCTTTTTATAAACAAGTGCGTCCATGGGGATGGTGGAAACCCATAGAAGCTGAGGTAATGACCGAAGACCCTGACTTTATTCCCAACCGTCACATGGGTAGAGATATGGTAAACATCGTACTGGGTATTGTGGGGCAGCTATGCCTTACGCTGGCCCCTATGTACCTGGTGCTCAATATGCAATTGCCACTATTGATAACTGTATTACTGCTGGGTGGTATAATGCTGATACTTAAAAAAACCTGGTGGAACCAACTGGAGGACTAGGGCAATGATTTTATTAGAGATAAAAATCTGCAATTATGGATACAGCCACATTTTATAACCGACTGGCCAATCTGACTAAGCAGCAGCGGCAATTAGTAACGCAAAGCAACTCCGCTGTATTACCCGGCAATGGCATAGTACAGCGCTATGCCCATCCGGTGCTTACTGCGGCCCATGTACCGCTTTCGTGGCGTTATGATTTGAGCCCGCAAAGCAATCCAATGCTTATGGAGCGTATTGCGGTGAATGCGGTATTTAATGCCGGCGCCATTATGTTTAAAGATAAGTACTGCCTGCTGGCAAGAGTTGAAGGCGCCGATCGTAAATCATATTTTGCCGTTGCCGAAAGCCCAAATGGTATCGACAATTTTCAGTTTTGGGACAGGCCGGTGCTGATGCCTGAACTTGACATACCCGACACCAATGTGTACGACATGCGGCTGGTGCAACATGAGGATGGCTGGATATATGGCCTGTTTTGTACAGAACGAAAGGATCCGGGTGCCGGCTTGGACGATCAGGCTTCGGCGGTAGCACAGTGTGGCATTGCCCGTACGCATGATCTTGTACATTGGGAGCGCCTGCCCGATTTGGTGACGCCCTCTCCACAGCAGCGAAATGTAGTGCTGCACCCCGAGTTTATCGACGGTAAATACGGCTTTTACACCAGGCCACAGGATGGATTTATTGAAGCCGGAAGCGGTGGCGGTATAGCTTTTGGTTTGAGCAACTGCATGAACCCAGCTGTTATCCGGCAGGAGGCTCTGGTAGATGCCCGTGTATATCATACCATCAGCGAGTTGAAAAATGGTCTGGGGCCTGCGCCAATCAAAACGGATGAGGGATGGTTGCACCTGGCACATGGGGTACGCGGAACCGCTGCCGGATTGCGCTATGTGCTTTACCTGTTCCTGACCAGTTTGGAAAATCCTGCCCGGGTCATTTACAAACCCGGAGGTTATTTTATGGCGCCGGAAAATGAAGAAAGAGTGGGCGATGTGAGCAATGTATTATTCAGCAACGGATGGATAGCTGATAAGGATGGCAGCGTATTCATTTACTATGCCAGCTGCGATACCCGCATGCATGTGGCCACTACAACAATTGGCCAATTGCTGGATTATGTTATGCATACCCCCGCCGATGAATATCGATCAGCAAAATCTGTGCAGCAGGTTATGCATCTGATAGCAAAAAACGATAGCCTGAAAGTGCAAACGGATGCTTTGCAACATGTATGAATATACCCGTAGCCGATAGTAACCTTCAGCTAGCACAGCAGGAATTTTACCAGGAAATTGATGCCATAGCTGCCTGGTGGATGACCCACGCACAGGACCCCCTGTACGGTGGCGTTTACGGCAAAATTGATAACGACAATAAGGTTGTTGAAACTGCAGCAAAAGGTGCTGTATTACACAGCCGGGTGCTCTGGACTTTTTCCGCATTTTACAGGACTACCGGCAATATGGCCTACCGTCAAATGGCCCAAAAGGCTTACGTTTTTATAACCACCCACCTGATGGATGACAGCCATGGTGGATTATACTGGACAGTGAGCCGCAAAGGTGAGCCACTGCACACGAAAAAGCAGGTGTATGCCATTGCCTTTGGTATTTATGCGCTATCGCAATACCATTTGGCCACAGAGGATGCTAAAGCGCTGGAGCAGGCAATAGCCATGTTTCAACTGATTGAAAGCAAAGCGCTGGATGGCGTTCATGGTGGCTATTTTGAAGCATTCGACCGACAGTGGCAACCCCTTGCCGATATGCGCCTGAGCGAAAAGGACAGTAACATGGCTAAAACCATGAACACGCATTTGCATCTGCTGGAAGCCTACAGCGAATTATATGTATGCTGGCCACAGCCTCAATTAGCGGCTGCTATCGGCAACCTACTGGCGCTTTTTTTCCGCTATTTTATTGATCCCGACACCCACCACCTGCATTTGTTTTTTAATGACCGCTGGCAAAAGGCAGGGAGCCTGATAAGCTTTGGACACGATGTGGAAGCAGCATGGCTGTTGCAGGAAGCCGCCGGTCGCATTGGCCATATCGGCTGGCAACAGAAAACCAGTGACAACGCGGTGGCTATCGCATCAGCCGCGGCAAAAGGCCTTGATAGCGACGGCGGCCTTTGGTACGAGCAGGATGCTGTCTCCGGCCTTATGGTAAAAGAAAAACACTGGTGGCCGCAGGCCGAGGCTATGGTGGGGTTTTACAACGCCTACCAAATAACCGGCAATAACAATTGGCTGGTAAGGGCCACCCGCAGCTGGGACTACATCAAACAAAATATGCGAAACATGCAGCATGGCGAATGGTACTGGGGCCGGGATGCTGACGGCGCTATTATGCAGGGGCAGGATAAAGCCGGACTATGGAAATGCCCCTACCATAATGGCAGAGCCTGCCTGCAACTTCTTTCCCGCATAAATACTACACATGCTTCTAGCAAATGAAAAAGCAGCACACGCAATAACAATGTTTACCATGAAAAATAACGCAGAGCATACCAGGTCTGCCTGCAGGAAGAAATATCTAGGCAGCGGTAATCGCAATCGCCTGCCAAAACTGATATTAATGATTTGCGTACCCGTTTTTTTGGCCTGCTCTAAATCGGGTTCAGGCGGCGGCGGCGGCCCGGTCATCCCCATTGATACACCCGTGGTTATTAAGCCACAGGTAGATCCGGCTATCAACCCCACCATGGGCTTCTTTTTAGATAACTGGCTACCCAAAACCTTCGCCCGACCCGGTAGTACTACGCCGGGAGCAGTAACCGGTGCAGCCAACAGCACCATTGCGATAGACAGGAGCGAGGTGCTAACTAAAGTGCCGCAAAGCCTTTATGGCAATAATACCAATACATGGATGACACAAATTGTGACTGAGCCAAACCTGATGAAACAACTTAATATACTGCAGCCTAAAATATTGCGGTTTCCGGGTGGTAGTATAAGCGACGTATTTTTTTGGAATGCAGAAAAAAATCAGAAGCCTGCTGATATTCCGGCAAGCCTTATCAATGCGGACGGCTCGGCTTACAATAACTATTGGTGGTGTGGTAAAAATGCCGATAGCTGGACATTTTCCGTTGATAACTATTACAACCTTTTATCGCAACTTGGCAGCACCGGTATCATTACTATTAATTATGGCTATGCCAGGTATGGTCTTGCCAACGACCCCGTGGCGGCTGCCGCTCATTTGGCCGCCGATTGGGTACGATACGATAACGGCAGAACGCGGTATTGGGAAATAGGAAACGAAAATTTTGGCAATTGGGAGGCCGGCTACCGCATTAACACTACTACCAATAAAGATGGACAAACCCAATACGCCAGCGGCGACTTGTATGGTCGTCATTTTAAAGTTTTTGCCGACAGCATGAAAAAAGCTGCTGCGTCCATTGGTAAAACCATTTATGTAGGTGCGGTGATGTCGGAATCGGTTCCGTTAAGTTGGTGGGATAACACCGCCCGGTTTTGGAATTCAGGACTATTTTCCACCGCTGGCAATACGCCGGATTTTTTTGTAGTACATAATTACTATACTGATTATAAAACCAACGACGGCGCGGCAACCATTTTGACTACAGCCCCTGCTGTTACTGCTACTATGATGCAATTTGTAAAGCAGCAACTTGCTTCAGGAAGTATAGCGGCAAAACCCATTGTACTGGATGAGTATAATATTACTTCAGAAGGTTCAAAACAGCAGGTATCGCATATCAATGGCATGCATGCGGCAATGGTGCTGGGCGAGGCATTGCATAACGGCTTTGGCTTAACGGCACGCTGGGATCTGGCCAATGGCTGGAGCAATGGAAATGATCACGGTATGTTTAATATTGGTGATGAGCCGGATGGTGTACCCAAATGGAATCCACGTCCTGCATTTTACCATATGCTCTTCTTTGAAAAATTTATGGGGGACCGCATGGTGCGGTCATCTTCTACCGATGCAGAAATTCGCAGTTATGCTTCTTCTTTCAGCTCCGGCGAAATGGGTGTGGTTATGGTGAACACCGGGGCGGCTACAAAAATTGCAGAAGTAAAAATCAGTAATTTTCTGATGGGCAATTCCTATTGGTGGTACACCATTACCGGCGATACTGACAATGGAACTTTTTCCCGAAAAGTGATCATCAATGGCAAAAAATCGAACTATGCTGCAGGAGGCCCTGATAATCCAACCGCTATTGAAGCCTATACAAGTGGCACCGGTAACGGAATAAAAGTTAGTTTACCACCGTATTCCGCAGTGTATCTTGCCGTTGATAAAAAGTAATCGAATTGACTCCTGATATTGCCAACAGATAGCTTTACCCATTGCCGTGTAATAGAGCATTAAACTTTGCCATGCATGCGCAGCATGCTAAAAATTATTGTAGAACAATTGAATACAATCATGATGAAAAGGATTTTCTACCTGGTTTGTTGCCTGATATTGTGCAGCATGAATAACCCGAATAAAAAGAAAATAATATTTTTTGGCGATAGCATTACCCAAATGGGGGTGAATAAAGGAGGCTATATAGATCGCATACAGCAGTATGTAAATGATAAGGGTGTATCGGGACAATATGAATTGGTAGGAAAGGGTATTGGTGGCAATAAGGTATATGATTTATACCTGCGCCATGAAGATGATGTGTTGGCGCATCAGCCTGATATGGTTGTGATGTATATTGGCATAAATGATGTGTGGCACAAAACGAGTGGATATGGTACCGATATTAAGAAGTATGAGCAGTTTTATGTAGCACTTATTAAAAAGTTTCAGGCAAAACAAATAGCGGTTGTGCTGTGCACACCTACTGTAATTGGCGAAAAGAAAAATGGCGCTAATCCGCAGGATGCCGACCTTGATGCCTACGGTGATGTGGTGCGCCGATTAGCCAAAGACTATAGTTGTAAACTTATAGACCTGCGGCAGGCATTTCTGCAATATGAAAATGCATATAATACCAACGATGCAGAAAGTGGCATACTTACTACCGACAGGGTGCATCTAAACGATAAAGGCAACCAATTGGTAGCCGACGAAATGGTGAAGGCTTTGGCATTGTAACCAGCTATTCCATTGCATACAGAACGAATTGGTTGGCCGGCTTAGCCTTACCCTGCTATATAAATTTTTGCGCATGCTGAAAACCTGACTGTACAGCAATTTTAAAATTGGTGTAGCCCGCGGTTGGCATAACCTACCGGCATTTGAATTACTTGCGCGGCAGTTTCTTCATCATTTTAGGTAAATGCGTTTTTACGGCATCGGCCGGATTGCGTGCTTCCGATTCGCGGGTGGTGCCTTCTGCCACGCTACGCCATATTACGGCTTTTGTTTTAGCGTCTATCATATCTATTACCATACTGCCCTGCCGAAGGGTATCAATATTCACCTTGCCATTGTAAGTATAAGGCCGGTTGTTGCTGCTGAAATAATATACATCGGAGCCCGGAGCAGTGCCGCCGCGCATTACCGAACTGCCGCTTACCGCCCCGCTACCGTATTCGTACATCGGCACATTAGACACATTGTATACCTGAGCGTTGTAGGCAATATTTTGCTGTTGGTTTACATCATAATCGCGGTTAAGTACCAACCGGTAGGTAAACAGACAATCAGGATTTAGCGTATCCAACTTCATACCCTTTGCGTTTAACAGTGAAATAGCTTCGCCGCGCAATGCGGGAACAAATGCCGCGCGGTTCATCATTTTGGCATACTGGGTATCGGTGGTGGGAATAAATGCGTAGGTCTTGTATTTGCTGAAACTGCCTTCCTGTAAGGTTTCGGAAGAGTATAGGGTGGAAGGTTGCGAGCAGGACATAGCCAATACAGCTACACAAAAAAAGGCAATGATTAATTTTGACATACAGTGATTTTGTTTTTTATAAAATTGAAAGGATGATCCTGAATATAGCGGTATACATGCGCCAGGTGATTTAATAACCACGCACATTTTTACCTTCCACATAATTCATAAATGCTTTGTTGCACACGCGGTTGCCGCCCGGTGTAGGATAGTTGCCGGTAAAATACCAATCGCCGGTATTGGTAGGGCAACTTTCATGCAGGCCTTCAATAGTTTGGTAAATTACCTGAACAGGAATGGTTACTCCGGGAGTGGTAATCAATTGCGCTATTTTATTACTGATGTCTTCTGTTGAAAAAGACGCATACAAATCTTTGACCACATTACGGCTATGCAATTGGCCCTGTCTTTGCAGTTCCTTACAGTCATCGTACAAGTCCTGCAACTTATTTTCTTTGCCGCTTTCTTTTAGCAAGGCCACAGCGGCCTGAAAGGCAATAAAATCGCCCATCTTGCTCATGTCTATACCATAGCAATCGGGATAACGAATTTGTGGCGCGCTACTGAGAATAATTATTTTTTTGGGACGAAGCCTGCCCAGCATGCGGATGATGCTTTCGCGCAATGTGGTGCCGCGCACAATGCTATCGTCTATTACAACCAATGTGTCTTCACCGGGCCGTACGGTACCATAGGTAATATCGTACACGTGCTGCACCATATCCTGCCGGCTTACATCTTCCGTAATGAAAGTGCGCATCTTCACATCCTTGATAGCAATTTTTTCCTGCCTGATGCGGCGGCTAATCATTTCGGTAAGCTGCTCTTCAGTAAAATTTTTGCCCCAGCTTAATATGCGCTCAACTTTTATTTGCTTCAGGTAATCTTCCATACCCTTTACCAAGCCAAAATAGGCTACTTCGGCTGTGTTGGGTATATAGCTGAAGATGGTGTTCTTGAGATCATAGTCTATGGATTCCAGAACGCGTCTGCTTAGTTTGTTGCCCAGAGTTATGCGTTCTCTGTAAATTTTTTCATCGTTGCCGCGGCTAAAGTAAATGCGTTCAAAGCTGCAGGCGCGGCGCTCTTTAGGCTCCAGTATCTGCTCTATTTTGTAGTTGCCTTTATCATCTACAATTAATGCGCAACCGGGCATCAATTCCAGTACTTCATTTTCACCAACATTAAAAGTGGTGCGTATGGCAGCGCGTTCGCTTGCCGCTACTATCACTTCTTTATTGATATAGTAGTACGATGGCCGTATGCCATTAGCATCGCGCATCACAAAACTGTAGCCATTGCCAATAATGCCGCCAAAATGAAATCCACCATCAAACAGCGAAGTGGCTTTTTGCAATACGGCTTTTATATCCGGTTGCTCATTATGCAGTTCATCTTCCTTTACCAAAAAATGATGCATCACTTCCATCATAGCAGCCAAATCGCTCTGTCGCTGAAAGTCGCCGGCATCAATATTAACCAGCGAAAAAAGTTCTTCCGTATTTACCAGATTAAAATTGCCTGCCAATGCCAGATTGCGCGATGGGTGAAGGTCTTTTTTCAAAAACGGATGGCAAAACTCAACCTGATTTTTGCCCTGCGTGCCATAGCGCAGATGGCCCAGCATTAACTCTCCCAAAAAGGGCAAATGCCCCTTGGCCAGACCGGGATGCTTAAGCAGGTCGGGTTGGTATCTTTCCAGATCGGCAACTTCGCTGCCTACCTGCGCAAACAAATCGGCGATAGGTAAATTTTTGTTGCTGCGGAGGCGGTATAAAAATGGGTGGCCAGGTTCCGTATTCAATTTTACTGTAGCCAGGCCGGCACCATCCTGACCGCGGTTATGCTGTTTTTCCATGAGCAGGTACAGGCGGTTGAGGCCGTACATCACGGTGCCATGTTGCTGTAGGTAATAGGAAAAAGGTTTGCGCAGCCTGATGAAAGCCAGGCCGCATTCGTGTTTTATTTCGTCACTCATGAAGGAGAGATTGCCAAAAAATGAGCCGCGAAGATAGGCAGGCATAATGGCAACGCCCCGTTAATTGGTTGGCTTGTTTGCCGTTATAGCCAAGGCTTTTGAGCGCTATTCAGTAACCTTGCGGCCTTCCAACTATGTCGCACAACACACATGTTGCCGTTATTGGTGCCGGTCCGGCTGGCCTTACTGCTGCTTATTTGCTAAGCAAGCAAAAGCATATAACGGTAGAAGTTTTTGAGAAAGACCCGCAATATGTGGGTGGTATTTCCCGTACGGAGCAGTACAAGGGCTTTCTGTTTGATATTGGCGGGCATCGTTTTTTTAGCAAATCCGAACAGGTGGAAGCGCTATGGACGGAGATTTTGGGTTGCGAATTGCTCGACAGGCCACGCAGCAGCCGCATTTATTATAACAAAAAGTTTTTTAGTTATCCTTTGGTGGCAGGTGAAGCGCTGAGCAAATTGGGCGTTATAGAGTCTGCCCGCTGTGT
>JAHEMO010000369.1 GCA_024643625.1 Chitinophagaceae bacterium | reverse complement strand
ATGTATTGTCCACCATCGGCTCAGGCTTTACCACCTTTCAGGATGCCGATGATCCCAATTCAATAGTTCTTGTATTGGACGTTACGGACATTGAAAAATTTGGTGAAGTCATGAATGACCCTGATATCACCCAAATGAGAATTCGTCATACCGTACTCGACCCTGTTGTAGTATCTATGCAGGTGGATGTATAATAGGCAGGCATTTTTAATAACTGCTTACACAGTACATGCTCAGCAGCTCTAAGGCAAATATTTTGCTTATGGCGCTACCTTATTTTGTGGCATTATCCTGTATTGTATATACGTCAAAAACATGATGGCAGACCCAATAGCCGGAACCGCACCTATTGGTAAAAATCGCCTGTGGGTGCGGCCTTATGTTTGAGGCGTTCTGTTCTTGTATTACTATAATGTACTTTGCCATTTCCGGGGCATATTATGCAAGTGAAACCGGCAGCATATGCTGCACTTCGCTTTGTAGATGCCGGTAATTTATCCGTTGTTGACATCATCAAACCCAAACCCTTTCAGTTCACGAAAATGGCCGTTTCGTTTCACGCGTATTTTTAGCTCTTCCATTTCGCGCACTACAGGAAGTACCTCGCTCAGGTGGCGACGCAAATATTCGCAGCGCTGCTTTTCATCCATTATTTGCAACAGCTCATACTCCTGCAATAAGCTAAGGCCTGCATGATGCGCCAAATCGTAGCTCCGGAGTACATCATCGGGGCGTGCAAATTCCTTTTGCACATTCAGCAAGCCATGCAATTGTCTCACTACGCCAAGCAATTGCAGCATCTGCGTTTGCGCAAGGTATTCCTGATTATCGGGGTAGCTAACAATGGCGCCGCTATACAGTTTATCAGGCACCATACCCACTGCTTCAAGCAACCGGAATACCGTAAGGCCTTCGGTAACAATATCCATGCGGCCATCTTCATACACTTTGCGTACTTCAAGTATCTGCACCAATGTACCGTATTCCTTCAGCTCGTTATCCAACACTACGGGTATGCCAAAGGGCTTTTTGTCGGCAAAGCATTCGCTTATCAGTTGTTTGTATCGTTCTTCAAATATGTGCAGGTTGAGCCGCTCGCCGGGATATACCACGAGGTTAAGCGGAAATATGGGAACAAAATTCGTCATAGGTCTGCGATTAAAGATAAAACAGCGTGATAAGTAAACGCAGGTTTGGGCCTACTGTTCTCTTTGGCTTTACAATTGTTTTGCAAAGCTGGCCACGACATGCAACTTGCAAGCAGGTCTGGCGCTTATTAATAGCAATAAAATATATTTCATGCTAGTGGGCGGTAACCGGAATACAAAGAGCATCCAACTGCCGAAAAAACCGCCATGGCGGAATACAAGCGAATCTCATTTCGGTCAACAATCAGCACAGGATTGTTTACAATGGGCATTCTTGCCCAACCCCTTGCCAAATAATGGGGAACTGTTATCTTACTGCGCTATGCCCCGCACCTGCCAAAAACATCAGTTTGTGAAACTGTACGTGTATATTTTACCAGTACACTATACAACCATACCTGCACATCACTTCACCCAATAAAGAACTGGCCCCGGGCACTGACAATTGATAACTATGGATGAAATTAAAATTACACCTACCCTTATTGCCGAACTATCCGAATGGCTCGACAACTATTGGAAAACCTATATCCGTGGCGACTTCGATACCTGGTCCACTTATGTAAAAGATGACTATTACAACATAGGTGGCACCAAAGAAGAGATTTGGCATAGCAAACAAGAGATCCTTGAATACAGTTACGCTATGGCCAATCAGCTAATTGGAAAAGTGCAACTACGCAATCGAAAGGTTGAAGCCTCGGCATATGGACCATTCATTATGCTGAATGAGTTTTCTGATATGGATGTGCTTGCCGATGGGGAGTGGGTGTACTATGGTCCATTCCGGATTTCTTCATTAATGGAAAAAACAGAAACCGGCTGGATGGTACAGCACCAGCATGGTTCGTTTCCGGATATGAAAGCCATGGAAGGAGAGGCTTTTGGGCTTGATGTAATTAAAGCAGAAAATGAACGGCTGCAGCAGGCCGTAAACCAACGAACCGCCGAACTGGAAGAAAAAAATAAAGAACTGATACTGGAAAGCGCATTAGAACGCGTAAGGGCTGTAGCCATGGGTATGGCAAAGCCTGATGATATGTTGCTCATATGTGAAGCATTGTATACAGAATTAAAAGCCCTGGGGTTTGATAGTATCAGAAATGCATTGATCCATACTTTCAAAGATGACGCCGCCGTTTTTGACGATTATGATTACTCGCCGGTTACCGGGGCCCAGAAATCCAGCATTGCCTACGACTCACATCCGCTTATTACCAGGCATATAGCCAATATAAAACGCGCAACAGATGCTTTTGCAGAAACTATTGTAGAAGCAGAGGAACTGGAGAACTGGAAGGCAAACCGCCGGCGTAATGGCGAGGCGGACGATCCCCGGCTGGAAAACATTACAGCACTCTATTATTACTTTTATGCCGTAGGCAATGGCGCTATTGGCATTTCAACCTTCAGCCAAATTAATAGTGAGCAGCTAAATATCCTCAAGCGCTTTCGCAATGTATTTGATCTGGCCTACAAGCGCTTTACCGACATAACGCAGGCCGAAGCACAAGCAAGAGAAGCACGGATTGAGGCAGCCCTCGAACGGGTAAGAGCAAGGGCCATGGCCATGCGCAATTCTGACGAACTAACCGAAGTGGCGCTTGAATTACGCATGCAAATGGGAGCATTGGGACAGCAGGATCTTGAAGTGTGTGTGATTCATTTGTATGAAGAAGATGAAAACTTTTTTGAATCATGGGG
>JAHEMO010000105.1 GCA_024643625.1 Chitinophagaceae bacterium | reverse complement strand
GCTCCCTTTCCCAAAGGCAGCACATAATCTCTCGAAGGTTCGGGCCTTTTGGCGGATTCTGTTCCGGGAACCTTGCTCCAGTACAATCCTTTGTGCTCCAGCATCACCACGGGATTAGGATCATAAAATGCTGCTTTCATTAAGCCTTTCAAATCTGCAGCATTGGAGGGATAGGCAACTTTTATTCCCTTTATACTCAGCAAAGTACTTTCAATACTGCCGCTGTGGTACGGTCCGCCGCCGCCATAAGCACCACAGGGAATCCTGATAACAGCCTGGATTGGAAATTTTCCCATGCTCAGGTAACAGCTTTTGCTGAGTTCGGTCACTAATTGATTTAGTGCGGGATATATATAATCGGCAAACTGGATTTCGACAATCGGTTTCAGGCCTACGGCGCTCATCCCTGCAGTACTCCCAACTATATAGGCTTCCTGAATGGCGGTATTAAACACCCTGTGTTCGCCAAACCGTTCACCAAGTGTAGCAGCTTCCCGAAACACCCCCCCCAATCGTTTTCCCACATCCTGCCCAAAAAAAATAGCTTCCGGATGACCTTCCATAATCTCCCGGATAGCAAAAAGACCCGCATCTACCATTGGGATTATTGAAGCCCCTTCCGGTTGCCTTTTCCCACTTTCACTCAATATAGTAGTTGGCGCAAAAACATGCTGGCTTACAGTAGCCGGATTAGGTTCTGCGGCTGCCCGAGCTTTGGCAAAACTTTCTTCAATCCAAAGCCGGGTTTCCGATGACAACGCATCAAGCTGAAGCTCGTCGGTTATTTTCTCAGCAAGAAGATATTGATACAGTTTTGCCACGGGATCGTCTTTTTCCGCGGCCATCAATTCCTCACTGCTTCTGTAAAATTCGCGGCGGACGCCGCTGGTATGGTGGCCCAAAAGCGGCACTGTAGCTCTTAACAATACGGGACCAGGATTATGCCGCATGTGACCCAATATCTCTCCCACTCTGTCGTAGCATTTTACGAAGTCTGTCCCGTCAATATTTTCAGCATGTATGCCATTAAACCCTTTGGCAAATTCAACAGCATTCATACTCCGCGCTTCTGCGGCAGTTACGCTAATGCCCCAGCCATTATCCTGCACCAGAAACAAAATAGGTAGCTGGTACAAAGCAGCCACCTGCAACGCTTCGCTCACCTCGCCTTCCGTCATACTGGCATCACCCAAAGAACAAATAACGCATGCACCTTTTCGCGGATGCGTTTCCGCCATTATTTTATCCATGAGTGTCACGCCATGTGCGGCCCCCGTAGCCGGAATGGCCTGCATGCCCGTAGCACTGCTTTGGTGCAAAATCAGCGGCTTCTCTGCATCAAGACTACTGGGATGGCTGTAATAAGATCGCCCTCCGGAAAAAGGGTCATCTGCCTTTGCCAACAGTTGCAGCATTAGTTCATAAGGTTCAAAACCCAAACCCATCAGCAGGCTTTCATCGCGATAATAGGGGCTCACAATATCCACAGGCTTAAGCTGAAAAGCCGTGGCGAGTTGAATGGCCTGGTGGCCGAGACTGGTGCTGTGCACATACTGGCATACAGTCCGGTTGGCTTCATAAGTGGCTGCCATAAACTTGCTGGCGAGCATAAGCCGGTATGCTTTCAAAAGAATGCTGCTGTCAATCATGAAATGGTCAAGCTTGGGAAGCAATAAAATTATTGCCTCTGTTGAGCGGGCAAATGTAAGCGCCTGCCTTTAGGCAACCACAGGCAGAAAGGAAAGGAATACTTAAATGCCCGGAGATAAACCTGATGCTGCGCGGTTACCGGATTTCAACCGACAGCAGCGACTTACCTTCTAACTCACCCTCAAGCAAATCGCCTACTACGCATTCGCCAACGCCAGCAGGGGTACCGGTAAAAATTAGGTCACCAATATTGAGCGTGAAAAATTGTGAGGCATCGGCAATAATCTGGTCAATGCTAAAAATCATATCACGGGTATGGCCGGTTTGCACCTTATCGCCGTTTTTACTGAGGCTAAACCGGCAATCCTCCAAATTCAATTCCGATTTGTGTATGAAGTCGCCCACTGCTGCGCTATGATCGAAGGCTTTCGCCTTCTCCCAGGGTAGCCCTTTCTTTTTCAACTTATTTTGATAATCTCTGGCTGTAAAATCAATGCCCAGAGAAACCTCTTCATAGTAGTACTTACTCTGTTTGGGCTGCAACAATTTGCCATTTTTCATAATCTTTACTACAAGTTCGCACTCGTAGTGCAATTCGTTGGTAAAAGCGGGGTAGCTTAAAAACATACCCGGGCTTAGCAAAGATGTTTTAGGTTTTAGAAACAAAACAGGCTCATCGGGTACGGTATTGCCAAGTTCGGCTGCGTGTTCGGCATAATTACGACCAACACAAATAATTTTCATAGCGCTGTTCTTTTGTGGGTGAGTGACGGTTAAGAACGTTTACAGGTCAGAAACAAAGAAAAACAATTTTGTCGATTACTGAGCTGAAGATTGGTCTTGTACTTTGATGACCAGTTTGTTATATCGGTTCATGGCAAAATCAATACCGGCGAGGCAAAAATCAAGGGTAGCATCAACCGCAGTCGCGATTTTTTTTTGAATCAGCGGCAACTCATCACTGTTCCACTTCCCCAATACAAAATCTACCTGACCACCTTTGGAAAAATTGCTTCCAATGCCAAAGCGCAATTTAGGATAGGCATCATGCCCTAAGGCCAATTCAATATCACTCAAGCCATTGTGGCCCGCCGCAGACCCCGAGGGGCGGATACGTATTTTTTCAAGAGGAAGCGCCAAATCGTCAACAATTGTCAGGCTTTGGGAGGGTTGCAACTTTTCTTTATCGAGCCAATACCTATAGGCCCTTCCACTCAAATTCATATAGGTGGTGGGTTTAATTATGGTAATTTTCTTCCCCTTGTGCGATACCAGACACACTTGCGCAAGCCTGTCTGAAGTAAATACGCCCCCTAACCTTGCTGCAAGGGCGTCGGCCACATCAAAGCCAATATTGTGCCTGGTGTTGGCGTACTCGTTACCAATATTGCCAAGGCCTACTATTAAAAATTTGCTCATGCTTAATCCGGGTCAAATTAAAAAATCCCCGGCAGCTAGCGCCGGGGATTGATAATTTATTTTCAACGCAAAGATTACTTTTTCTTCTTCTCGTCTTTTGTAGCGGCAGCTTCTTCCTGACGAAGCTGACGGGTCATAACGATACTTGCCATTGGAATACGGGGAGAATTAAGAATCTCCATTTCCTCCAGTTTCACATCTTCTACCCTGATATTGCCATTCAATTCCAGATTGGTAATATCTACTTCGATAGCTGCTTTCAGATGCTTGGGCAGGGTCTTTACTTTCAAAGTCTTCATCTTAACTACCAAACGTCCACCAGCTTTCACACCAGCCGAATTACCGTGAAAATTCACAGGCAAATTGGCAATTACTTTTTTGTTGTCGACCAATTCCAGCAAATCCACGTGGATCAAAACATCGCTAACTTTATCAAACTGCAAATCTTTAAGTATGCAGCGATACTTGTTCCCATCAACCAAAATTTCGGCAATGAGAAATTCGCCTGTGTACACCAGTGGTTTAAAACTGGCAAGCGGAGCGGCAAAGTTTACCTCTGAAGCACCCCCGTAAATTACACCAGGCACGAGTTGCTGAGAGCGAAGTTGGCGGGTGGCTTTTTTGCCAGATTCGGTCCTCAGTTGTCCTTCGATTGTAATTGTTTTCATAATTATCCTATTTAAAAATGAGGCGCAAAGGTAGGGTTATGCAACTCTCGTGGTCAATTAAATGCTGAAACTATTGCCAAAATCGGATCATTGCAGTGTAGTAGGCACGATTTTAATAATTTTCCACCCTTGGACAATTACCACACCATCACCATAATGAAGCAAGTTGCCTTTCCTTTTTTGCTGAGCCTCTGTAGTTTTTTGTATACCGCAAGTCCGGTAACAGCACAGCAGGATTCAACCGCAGTTGTTCCCAGAACTGCCTTGACTGACAGCAACAGCCAACAACCGCAGCGAATTACCATTTCAGTTTTGGCACCTTTCTATCTTGACTCGCTTTATAATTTTGGCAGCTATAAGTTCAGCAACAGCATACCCCGTTTTGCACTAAGCGGCCTTGAATTTTACAATGGCGTGCAAATGGCGGCTGATTGGTTGGAAGCAGAGGGCCTCCCGGTCGATATCCAGATTATTGACACCAGAAGAAATAACTCATTCGCGCAGGCTTTGGCTTCTCCGCAACTTAAAGCAAGCCAAATGATGATTGCCATGGTACAAAGTCCGGCTGAACTAAGAGCCATGGCAGCGCAGTCAGTACAACTGAACATTCCGCTTATTTCTGCCACATATCCTAATGATGGCAACGTGGTTGCAACGCCTAATCTGGTAATTTTGAATAGCACGCTTGGCACCCATTGTCAAAGCATTTACAGCTATTTGCAGACCCATCACTCCCTCGATAATCTGATACTATTGAGCAGAAAAAGCAATGCAGGCGACTTTATTAAAAACCACCTGATGGAAATTCATGCCGATACACGCGGCACTCCGCTGGACTGGAAAGAAATAATGATGGCTGACGAAGAAGACCCTGCCAAATTGATTCCACTTTTAGACAGCACCAGACAAAATACCATCATCGTTAGCAGCCTGAATGAAACATTCGCCAAAACACTAGTTAAGAAACTGAGCGCTGTTCAAAAAACTTATCCAATAAATGTTTTTGGTATGCCCACCTGGGATGGATATAAATTAACAGGATCGGAATACAAGGGGGTAAATATCTACTATACTACGCCATTTGCCGATGCCATTGGCAATGCTGAAATGTACAAAGCTGTTCAGAAACAATACATGATTAGAGCCAACAGCGATCCCAGCGATATGGCCCTTCGTGGTTTTGAAGCCACTTACCGATTTGCAAAAACCCTGCTGCACCATCCTGAAATTATGGCATTCCTTTCCGCCATAAACGATTCTGATGCAAAGGTGTTTTCCGCCTACGATTTCAAAGCCATACCATCAGAAAATGGACAGATAAGATATTACGAAAACAAGCACCTGTACATGGTGCATCATATTGACGGTATAAGAAAAAGTCTTAAATAAGAAACTTGCTGCGGCAAGATTTCAATCAATCAGGTTCTCTATTGTGCTACCTGAAACTTATTGCTTTCAATGATACGACCCGATGGATCGCGTACCTGAAAAACATAAATACCCCGATTAAGGTCGCTGATATTTACAGTCATTTTTTGCGCAGTGGCCTGGATGTTTTTGACCTGACGGCCGAGAAAACTAAACACCTGAATCTGAGTACCGCGTTTAAGTGTTTCTTTAAACTCAAAGGTGATGTAGGTAGTGGCAGGGTTAGGAAAAAATGACACCTTGCGTTCTTCCTCTCTTGGACTGTTTCCCGGCATATCAGGCACCTTTTGCCCAAACACCGCTAATCCGGCCAGCATGAATAATATGGTTAGTGCAGAACGCATGTGTGTAAGATGGATCTCAGAGTTCTTTATCAAGTGAAGCAATAAAAGTAGGCAGAATTTGCCCGGGAAATATTGTATTCGTGAAAAAAATTAACATTTATACACTCTTTCAATGAAAAAAACGCCGTTTATGCAAGTTTTGACGCATAAAAAACCCCTCCGTTTAATTTGGGAGGGGTTCAAATTTGTTAAACCAAAATACCTGCCAGAGATTTCAGCTTTTGATTGATAGCACTGAAATCAGGTATATCGCCGGCATTTTCCAACACTTCTGCATATACTATTTTGCCATCGGCATCCACAATAAATGCTGAACGTTTACTAACACCATGCATGTCAAAAACAAAGTTGTTGTAAAGAGAACCATAGGCAGTTGACACTTTTTTGTTGAAATCACTTAACAACACAAAATTCAATTGTTGCTCTTCTTTGTATTTGGCAAGTGTAAACACTGAATCTACACTTATGCCTAACACTTGCGTATTGAGACTATTGTATTCAACCATATGGTCGCGTACGTTGCATAGCTCAGTGGTGCAGACGCCGGTAAAGGCCTGAGGGAAGAAAAGAATCAAAAGCGGCCTACCTGAATAATCGGAAAGGGATACTGGCTGCTTGTCGCTACTGAAAAGAGTAAAATTGGGCGCATGATCGCCAACTTGCAATGCCATAACTAAATTTTTTCGGTGAAATAATTTTAATGGCAGTACTACAACAATTAATGAAAAAGGTTATAGAGGGCTGCTAAATTCAGTATTATCATAAGCCCGATACCTGCATAATTGCCAAACCATTTACATTCACCGCCATTTACATCGGGTATATTTTCCATTATCAGCATTCAGACCTAGCATATGAAGAGGAAAGTTGGATTTGCATCGTTTGTCATTTTCACCGTAATGGCTGTGCTGCATGTCTTGCAGCTAAATAATTGGGCCGAAATTCCCGCCAACCTGCTTACAGGATCACGGTGGCTACTCATTGTTGCTTTAGTTATTTATGCTATTTTAAAGCGTAGCCTTACCACCTGGATACTTACAAGCATGGTGGTAGGAGTCGAAATTGGTCTTGACTTTCCTTCGGTGGCGCAAAACCTTCAGGTGCTTAGCAAAGTATTTTTACGGCTGGTAAAAACCATTATTGCACCAATTCTTTTTAGCACGCTGGTGGTAGGCATAGCCGGCCATAGCAACCTTAAGCAAGTGGGTCGCATGGGGTGGAAGAGTCTGCTCTATTTTGAGGTGGTGACAACGCTGGCATTATTTATTGGTCTGGTAGCCATCAACATTAGTCAGGCTGGCATAGGCATTGAGCTGCCGGCCGGATTTGATCAGGATCTGCCCGACGCCAAGCCAAGCAGTTGGCAGGATACTATTCTGCACATCTTCCCTGAGAATATTGTAAAAAGCGTATACAATGGTGATGTACTTCCTATAGTTGTTTTTAGCGTCATATTCGGTATATCGCTGGCCACTATCGACATTAAACTGCGCAAACCCATGCTGGAATGGTGCGAAGGATTGGCGCAAACCATGTTTAAGTTCACAAACATCATCATGTATTTTGCACCGTTTGGTGTGGGGGCCGCCATTGCCGTTACCGTTGGTCATTTGGGGTTAGGCATTCTAACCAATTTGTTAGGCCTGCTGCTTACGCTCTATGTAGCGCTTGCAGCGTTCATTTTACTAGTACTACTGCCGGTGGCCCTCATTATTAAGTTACCGGTCCGCAATTTTGTAAAAGCCATATCTGAGCCCGTATCCATTGCGTTTGCCACTACGAGTAGCGAAAGCGCCTTACCCAAAGCCATGGAAAATATGGAGGCTTTCGGGGTACCTCAAAAGATTGTTTCCTTTGTTTTACCCACCGGATACACTTTCAATCTGGACGGCACCACGCTTTACTTGTCGCTGGCATCGGTATTTGTGGCGCAGGCTGCGGGTATCGATTTAAGCATTGGAGAGCAAATTATAATGGGCCTAACCTTGATGCTTACCAGCAAAGGCGTTGCGGGCGTACCAAGGGCATCGCTGGTAATTCTATTGGGAACGGCCGCCAGTTTTGGCTTACCGCTTTGGCCCATAATGGCCGTGTTAGGCATTGACGAACTAATGGATATGGCACGTACCAGCGTGAACGTAATTGGCAACTGCCTGGCCAGTTGTGTAATTGCCCGTTGGGAAAATGAGTTTGATGACACGAAGGCTCTTGCCTTTGTTCCTGATTAACAAAGCTGAAAACATCATTAAAAAATAAACAAGCTGCATTAAGCCAATACCCAATCAGTATTCTTGCAGTAAATTCTATTCGCCGGGAGATTTATGGTTACACTTCAGATTTTACTTGATGGCTTTCACTGGGCCCAGCTTTTACAACCTCAATTTTATATTGAGAATGGCGGATTATGGTTGTTATTGTTTGTCGTTTTTGCCGAAACCGGCTTGTTTGCCGGATTCTTTTTCCCCGGCGACAGCCTGCTTTTTGTAGCAGGTATATACGCACATGAAATGGATAGAGATGGTTCTGTAGTTCCCGGATTGGCAAGCCAATTTTTGGAAATGATTGGATTGGGAAGTGTACATAACGAGTGGATAGATCTTATTGTGCTGGTACTTCTAATTGCCGCAGCTGGGATACTCGGCAATTTTGCAGGCTATATAACCGGACGGCGCGTGGGGCCGGCCATGTACAAATGGAAAGATTCCTTATTCTTCAAACAGCGATACCTGCACGAAGCCCACGACTTTTTTGAAAAGTATGGTGGCTTTGCCATTATTGGAGCCCGCTTTCTGCCCTTCATCAGAACCTTTGCGCCTATTGTAGCTGGCATTGTAAAAATGGATAAGGCCAAGTTTACTTTCTTCAATGTAGTAGGCAGTTTTGCCTGGGTTGTTAGTATGATTTTTGCGGGCCATTTTTTGCAGAAATGGATTTACGGACAGTTCGGTTTCGACCTCAAACAACATCTTGAAATTATTGTGCTGGCAATTGTGCTTGTTACTACCCTGCCGGTTATTATTAAATTCTTTTCTTCAAAAAAGAAACCAAGGCCCTCTGTTTAATTACAACTGCTTTCGCCTTCTAACCTAAATTGCCGCCGGCACCCACCACGTGCAGTTGCAGCAAATGGAAAAAAGGACTACAAAACAAGTTGGCATCTTTAGCATTCCGGTACTGGTAGCTGCGCTTGGCTACTTTGTAGACATTTACGACTTACTCTTATTTGGGATTATACGTGTTCCAAGCCTCAATGAAATTTTGAATGGCGATACAGCCGCTATTACCACTGAAGGCGAAAAAATTCTGAGCTGGCAAATGGCAGGATTGATGTTGGGCGGCATCATTTGGGGCGTATTGGGCGATAAAAAAGGACGGCTGAGCGTTCTGTTTGGTTCCATTCTATTGTATTCAATAGCCAACATTGCCAATGGATTTGTAACCGACACCAACACCTATGCCTTGGTTCGTTTTATAGCAGGCATCGGATTGGCCGGCGAATTAGGTGCAGGCATCACCCTGGTAAGCGAATTGGTTCCTAAAGAAAAGCGTGGCCTTGCCACCAGCATGGTTGCCGGCATTGGATTAACAGGTGCTGTGGTGGCTTTTATTATGAAGGAAAATTTCAACTGGCGCATTTGTTATTTTATAGGTGGGGGATTGGGCATTTTACTTCTCTTGCTGCGCATTTCAGTTTTCGAATCGGGTATGTATCAAAATGTAAAAGACAAACAGATATCACGGGGCAATTTGTTGATGCTGGTGAATAGTCGTGAGCGTTTTTTGCGATACCTGAAATCAATTATGATCGGTCTGCCCACATGGTTTGTAATCGGCGTTTTGGTAACATTTAGTAAGGAGTTTGGCGTTGCATTCAATATCACTGAACCTATAGATAGCGGCAAGGCCATTATGTATGCTTATGCTGCTATTGCTATCGGCGATATTTTGATTGGCGTTATCAGCCAATGGTTGAAGAGTCGCAAAAAAGCTCTTTATATTTTTTATACTATAACAGCCGTTTTTATGGTGCTGTTTTTTACTTCACTACATGGTCAGTCTGCGGCTGCCATGTATTGGATTTGTGCAGGGCTAGGATTTGGCACTGGCTTTTGGGCCATTTTTGTAACGATGGGAGCCGAACAATTTGGAACCAATATAAGAGCGACAGCAGCTACCACCATACCCAATATGGTTCGTGGCATGCTCACCATTTTTATTTTGCCGGTGTTTCAATTGCTGCGCAGCCATACCGATTATATAACGGGTGCATGGCTAACCGGCGCTATTTGCATGGCTATTGCTATTGTATCAGCGGTAACCGTTAGAGAAACATTCCATAAAGACCTTGACTACATTGAGGAAATGACCCCATGACAGCGTGCTCATAACATGCATTACTTTGGAGCAATTGGTAACACGTCTACTTGCTTCCAAATACTTTTTTTAGCAAATCGCTTGTTCTGTTGATAGGGTCCTTTCTAATGGCGGCCTCTTCAATAGCCAGTTGATTAAACATGCCACCAAGTGCCTTTTCAGTAACATATTTACCCAGGTCTGTTTCAACTGTGGTACCGGTTATTTGATTGTATCTGGAAAATATAGCTTCCCAATATTTGGTTGCATCTACTTTTTGTAGAGATGCATCCACTACCGGCCTGAAGGCAGCCGTCAAAGAATCAATTGTTTTTGATTGCAGGTAATTTGTAGCGGCGTTTTCCTTTCCACGCAAAATACCAAAGGCATCTTCAATTGTCATGCCTTTAATGGCCTGTACAAAAATTGGTGTGGCTTTTCCCGCAGCATCTTCAGCAGCTCTGTTCATAGCCATAATTGCCTGATCTACCTGTTTGCCAAGACCAATACTTCTCAAAGTCTTTTCTACTTTTTGCGCCTCAGGCGGAAGTAATATTTTGATAGCTGCATTGGCAAAATAACCATCGGCCTTATTAAGTTTACTTACGCTTTTTGTAGTGCCTACTTCTAAAGCTTCTTTAAGTCCTGCGACAACTTCTGCCGAGGTAAGACTACCGCCCTTTCCTCCTTTCAGGATGCTCATAACCGATGCAGCTGTTGTATCGCTTTTCTTTTTAAATAAATCACCAACAGTTTGCGCTTCTGCCGTCATGCCTTTCATCATAACTAATAGGCAAATGGCAG
>JAHEMO010000104.1:2154-10693 GCA_024643625.1 Chitinophagaceae bacterium | reverse complement strand
CTAAGGTTAGCCTGCGGGTCCTGAAAGAACATGTAGGTAAGCACCACTACGGAAACCAGTTGCAATATGCTGCCGGTGAGCGCATTTACACGCGCCTGCTTTGGGCTACCCAATAGCACAGCTGCGCAGGTAAGCAGTGGAAGTATGATAAGCCAGTTAAGATTCATAACAATTAATTTTTAGGCAAGCCACCAATACAACATGATAAAGCAAATAACCAGGGCACTCACAAAAAATATCCATACATAGTGCTGAATACTGCCACTTTGTAAACCTTTAATGCGGTTGGCCACCAGCATTGTGCCTTTGCCAATACCGTTTACGGATCCGTCAATTACCTGCTTGTCGATTATGGCTGCAGGCTTGCCAAACCCCTTGTACATAATTTGCCGGGCAAAAAATTGATACAGTTCGTCGATATAAAATTTTTCCCGCGCCGCGGTATACAAACCGCCTAATGATGTACGCAGAGACATGGATTTGTTATTGGCCTTTCGGTACAATAAGGTGGCTAGTAAAATGCCTGCAATCACCAGTAATACCGGTGCTACCGAGAAGGCGATATGCAGTTTAGTATCAAAGGGTTTGCCATCCGTAGTAACAAAATGAGAGAAACCAATAAAACCGGCACCAATGCTGAGGATGCTGAGTAATATCAGGGGCAGGTTCATAGCCGGGCCGCCATCGTGCGCATGGGTATCTGTATGAGCTTTATGCCAGAATATGCGGTAATACAAACGAAACATGTAGAAGGCCGTTAGGCCTGCCGTAAGCAAACCAATGCCATAAATTATTTTGTTTTTTTCCCAGGCGGCCAACAGTATTTCTTCTTTGCTAAAGAAGCCGGACAATGGTGGCATACCGGCAATGGCCAAACATGCAATGAGGAAACTGAGATGAGTAACGGGCATGGATTTGCGGAGTCCTCCCATGTCCTGCATATCATTACTATGTACCGCATGTATTACTGCGCCGGCCCCCAGAAATAGTAAGGATTTGAAAAATGCATGCGTAAATAAATGAAACATAGAAGCCGTATAGCCAAGGCCTGCTTCGCCACCAAAGTCGGAAACGCCAAGGGCAAACATCATATAGCCTATTTGCGACATGGTGCTGTATGCCAGCACTCTTTTAATATCGGTTTGGGTACAGGCAACTACGGCAGCAAATATGGCCGAGACGGCACCGGTCCATGCTACAACGTCAAGGGCTGCACCGTTAAAATGATAAATAGGGAAGAGCCTTGCCACTAAAAAAACACCGGCCACAACCATGGTGGCAGCATGTATCAGCGCCGAAACCGGCGTGGGGCCCTCCATGGCATCGGGTAGCCAAACGTGCAGCGGAAACATAGCAGATTTGCCTGCGCCTCCTGCAAACACCAGCACGAGTGCCCAGGTAATAGCGCTTATACCCATAAAACCAGCTGAGCTCATTTGCAAAAACGCATCGGATTGCGGATTGGTAAGCCGCTCAATAAGCGTAAGAAAATCGAGGCTGCCACCTTGTATGCCCAGCATGAGTATGCCTATTAAAAAACCAAAGTCGGCAAAGCGGGTAACGATAAACGCTTTTTTGGCGGCAGCAACTGCAGAAGGTTTGGTAAAATAGAACCCAATGAGCAAGTAGGAAGAAACACCTACCAATTCCCAAAACATATAGATCTGAAAAATATTAGCTGATAATACCAGGCCAAGCATGCTAAACGTAAACAGGGCAAGAAATGCATAGTATGTACCAAACCGGTCTTCTCCTTTCATGTAGCCAAGACTGAAAATATGTACCATCAGGCTAACAACACTTACCACTACAAGCATCATTACGGATATGGGATCAAGCAACAAACCAATATCAATACTCAGTTGTTTGTAATCAAAAGAGAGCCAGGTTTTATTAAATGCCACAATAGGTTGATATACGCCATCTAACTGACCACCCACAAAAAAGTATTGCCAGGCAATAACAATGCTGATAGTGGCTACCACCATCATAACAAGTGTACCCGCAATACCGGCGATACTTTTCAGGTATGACCTGCCCCAGATGCCAAGCATAACAAAACTTAGCAGGGGCAATGCCAGCAGCAAAGGCGTATATACAGCGTAGTTCATAAGGCTAATACTTTAGTTCTTCGGCGGCATTTACATCTACCGACATATGGCTTCTATACAAATTGATCACAATGGCTATGGCTACTGCCACTTCTGCGGCAGCAATAGTTATAATAAATATGGTGAAGAATAAACCGTCAAGAGAAGCAGGGTAGAGGTATTTATTAAACACCACAAAATTGATATTGACGCTATTGAGCATTAGTTCGATGCTCATGAGTACGGCAATCATATTTCGACGCGTGAACAGGCCATACATGCCAATAAAGAAAAGCGCGGTACTGATAAATAACATATGCGATATAGGAACCATACTGCTGAATTTTAGGTATTCATCTCCTGCGGATGATTTTGAAGGGTATTGGAACTGCTGCTTTCAGTTTTTTGGATGGGCCGGCTATCCCTCATCGCTATTACAATGCAGCCCACCATGGCCGCCAGCAACAGCATGCTAATGGCTTCAAATGGCAGGGCAAATCCGCCATCACCAGTATTAAGCATTTGCCGGCCAATGCGGTTTACTTCAGTATCGAAAGGGATTGGGCTTGGCGTAAAGCCATATTGAAATACAAGCGAGGTGGTAAAAGCCAGTCCCAGCAAAATTGCCAATGCACTTGCAATTTTTCTCTTTAAAGATGGTTGTGGCATATCCTCATCGCTTTGGTGCGTAAGAAATATGGCAAAAATCACCAGCACAATTATGCCGCCTACATAAACTATTATTTGCACCGCCGCAATAAAGTACATCTCCATCCAGAAATAGAGTGAGGCCACACCAATTAAGGAAAAGAGAAGCCAGATAGCGGAACGAAAAATTTGCTTAGCCGTTACCGCCAATATGGCCATGCCTAGTATAAAGGCGCCGATGATATAAAAGATTACTTGTGCCATATTTGAGGCTATATTGATTGTAGCTTTTTACTCCACGCCTTCGCGTATTTTGCTTCCTTCCTGATTCAGTTTTTTGATTAATTGACTTCTGTCAAACACACTGTGCTCAAATGTTTGTGCCATTTTGATGGCATCGGTTGGGCATGCCTCAATGCAGAGATTGCACATAGTGCATAGCTGCAGGTGATAGATAAAAGTGTCGATTGCTTTTTTTCGTTTGCCTTCTGGAGTAACGTCAAATTTTGTAATGATTTTAATGGTGCCATTAGGGCAGGCAAGCTCGCAGGCCGTGCATCCCGTGCATGCATGTTCATTGTTGTCATCGTGGGGCATCACTACTTCGCCACGAAAACGTTCAGGATACACCATGGTATCCTTATTGTCGGGATACTGCTGTGTAATTTTTTCCTTATGATGCCGCAGAAATAGCCTGCCCGTTACTTTCATGCCGGTAAGCAACGATTTTACGCCGCTTGCTACATCTGATAAATAGTTTCTAAGTCCCATAATAATTGTATCAAAAATGCCAGCCTGCTATGGCTACAACAGTAGCCAATAACAAATTGAACATGCTAATAGGTAATAAATATTTCCATTCCAGTTGCAACAGTTGGTCAATACGCAAACGCGGAAATGTCCACCTGAACCACATGATGATAAAGATGAGCAGGAATGTTTTGCCAAAAAACCAAATGGAGGACGGTATGTAGTCCATTACATGGTTAAATGCCTGCCAATTCCCAATATGAAAAGGCATCCAGCCACCCAGGAATAAAGTGGCGCCGATGGCGCATACTACAAAAATGTTTACATATTCCGCCAGAAAGAAAAGCGCAAATTTCATGCCGCTATATTCGGTATGAAAACCTCCGGTGAGTTCGCTTTCGGCTTCTGCCAAATCGAATGGTGCACGATTGGTTTCGGCAGTTACGGCTATAATAAAAATGACAAAGGCAATGATGGCGGGAATATGCCCTTTGAACAACCACCAGCCCGTTTGTTGCGCATCAATAATGGTAGACATGCGCAAGCCACCTGATAATACCACAATGGCTAATACCGAAAGTCCCGCACTCAATTCATAACTCACAATTTGTGCGCCGCTTCGCATAGCGCCCAGCAATGAATATTTATTGTTGCTTGCCCATCCTGCAATTAAAATGCCAATAACTGAGATAGAAGATACTGCCAGTACAAAGAGTACGCCAATATTGATATCCCAGATCTGAAAGCCTTTGGCAAACATGATGGGTGCCATTACTACCATGGCAATCACCATTACAATGAATGGAGCGAGATTAAACAGGAGTTTGTCTACCCTGTCGGGGGTCATGCCTTCTTTTACTATTAGTTTGATAGTATCGGCAACCGTTTGAAACATGCCGCCAGGCCCTACACGGTTAGGGCCAAGCCTGAGTTGCATCCATGAGCTTACTTTTCGCTCCATCATGATCAGTACAAGACCCAATGCAGCAAATAGCCCGATAACCAATACACCAATTATGGCGAACTCGATAATAAGGGCAAGCGTAGCATTAAGATTGGCGTATAGCCATTCGTGTATGCTGTTTGTAATATTTTCTAAACTGAACATCATGTTTGGTTGTCAGATTATCTGTCTATATCGGGTATTACCAAATCCAGCGAGCCCATTATGGCCACGAGGTCGCCAATCTTCTGACCGCGGCTGATATGATCGAGTACACTTAAATTACTAAAACCCGGTGAGCGAAACTTAATGCGGTAGGGTGTGGTGCTGCCATCGCTTACAATGTATACCCCAAACTCGCCGCGAGCCGTTTCTATCGGTTGGTAGTATTCGCCTTTGGGCAGTTTTAATACCGCTTTTGTTTTAGCCTGAAAGTCACCTTCGGGTATATCATCAATCAGTTGCTCCAGTATATGCATACTTTGGCGTAACTCTGTTAAACGTACCAGATAGCGGGCAAAACTATCGCCGCCGTTATCCAACACTTCCTCAAACTGTAACTCCGGATAAATTTCGTAAGGCATATGCTTTCGCAAATCGCAGCTAACACCACTAGCCCTTGCTGTCGGTCCGCTGCAGCCGTATGAGATGGCATCTTCCGGACGCAGTACGCCAATATTTTTCAATCGGTTCTGAAAAATTATATTGCCGGTTACCAATTCGTCATATTCATCAATCTTGCTTTTGAAATGCGCAATAAAATGTTTGACACGACCTACAAAATTGGGATGGAGATCAAACATCACACCGCCGGGTACCATATAGTTCATGGTAAGCCTTGCGCCGCAGGTTTCTTCCATAATGTCGTTTATCATTTCTCTTTCGCGAAAGGCTAAAAAGAAAGGCGTAAGTGCCCCCACATCCATAGCCATGGCGCCCCACCAAAGGCAATGCGAAGCAATGCGGGTGAGTTCGTCCATGATAACGCGTATGTATTGCGCACGGCGTGGAATTTCTACCTCAAGACCTTGCTCTACACAGAGTGCGCATGCATGGTTATTGATATGGCTGCTAAGATAATCCATGCGGCTTGTGCTATAGATAAACTGGCGATAGCTAAGGCTTTCGCACATTTTTTCTATACTGCGGTGTATGTAGCCAAGATGTGGTTCTACCTTCTTTATTATTTCGCCATTTAGCGTGATAACCAGGTGTAGCACACCATGCGTAGCAGGGTGCTGTGGCCCAATGTTTAGCACCATTTCATCGGTGCCAGGTATGGTTTGTATTACTTCAGTTTCCCTATACATGCGGCGTCAGAGTTTAATCATGTTAATGGGATCTTCATAATCTTTTCGCAGGGGAAAGCCTTCCCAATCATCGGGCAAAATAAGTTTGCGCAAATCAGGATGATTGGTAAACGCTACACCAAACATTTCATACACTTCACGTTCATGAAACTCGGCGGTGCGCCAAATATTACTTACACTAGTAATAATCGGGTTCTCTCTATTAAGTACAGATTTTACCACGAGATTATGTCCGTGCTGCAGGGAGCGCAGATGGTATACCATTTCCAAATCGGGGTTACGATCGATGCAGGTAAGGCAAAACAAATAGTTACATGCCAGCGAGGGTTCGTCTCGAAGCCACAATGCCATTTCCGGCCAAAGGTTAGCAGGCACCTGAAGGTTCAGCCATTGGCCTCCTTCGGCGGCTAATGCCTCCGGAAATTTATTGGTAATGATTTGCTGCAGTTCTTCTCTTTCCATATTGCTTTACGCTGTATGCGTTTGCTATTGTTACGGTACCGGTTAGTCGTTTGCTAGCCTTGTTTCATCATTTGCTCCAGTCCGGCATTGCCTGCCGTTTTCATATCGCTTTGAATTTGCTCTCTCGTCATGCCTTGTTTAATTTTTTGTTGCAATGTCATGAGTGCATGAATGAGTGCTTCTGGACGCGGCGGACAACCGGCTACGTATACATCTACCGGTATCACATGGTCCGCGCCCTTTACTACGCTGTATGTGTTGTAGAAAAAAGGACCGCCGCTTGTGGCACATGCCCCCATGGCTATCACGTATTTTGGGTCGGCCATTTGGTCGTAAAGCCGCTTGAGTACGGGTGCCATTTTATTTACTATAGTGCCTGCAATAATAATAACGTCTGACTGGCGGGGTGTAGCCCTCGCTACTTCAAAACCAAATCGGCTCCAATCATATTTGGCACTGGCAGCACTCATCATCTCAATTGCGCAGCAACTGGTACCAAAAACCAATGGCCACAGGCTATTGCTGCGTGCCCAGTTTATTACTTCATCCATTTTGCTGATTAATATGCCACCGCCCGGCGTGGGATGTACAGTGCCGGGAAACTTGTTAGGTTTTACTTCCATGTAAGTGCTCCTTTTTTGTGTGCATACAATAAGCCGGTAAACAAAATGAAAAGGAAAATCACAATTTCAAAAAGTGCCAGCCACCCTACTTCTTTTACTACTACGGCCCAGGGAAACATAAATATCAGTTCCACGTCGAAAATGAGAAAGACAAGCGCAAAAAGGTAATAGCCAACATTAAACTGAATGCGGCTGGGGCCGGTGGTGGGGATGCCACATTCGTAGGGCTCACCTTTTTGCTTATTGGTAGTAGCTTTTAGTACAAATTTTGAAATAAGCAACGCAATGCCGGAAAAGGCAATGGCGGCAATCATCAAAGCAATTAGTGACCCTGCACCCATGGTAAGCGTGTTTCGGCGAATATAATATTTACACAGGCGGATTATACCTGATGTAAATCAGTTAGGAGGAAAATGTAGGTCAGTAAAAATGTACAGCCAAAACTTTTTTTACAGCTTGTGTACAATAAAAAAATGCCCTTCCATCTTGGGCAGGTGGAAGGGCATATGCGTTGGCCTGTTTTACAATCAGCCGTACAATTCAAAATGAATATCTTTTTTATCGTACCCGATGGCCTGAATTTTTTGCCTTGCATCATCAATCATGTTTTTCCATCCACACAAATAAAATTTAGCGGGCTTTAATCCCGTACCTCCTTTTATGCTGTGCAGTTTCTTGTTGCGGGCTATGATTTCTTCGTACACGGCATGCACATATCCGGTACGCAAAAGCAAATGGTTGTCAGCTGTTTCGCGGCTAAATGTGGGGTAAAATTCAAACCCCGGCATGCTTTGCTGCAGGTTTTTCAGTTCGTGCAGGTAAAGCGCATCGCTAAACTTACGTGTACCAAACAGCAAATAAATATGCTGATGGCTAATGCCCTGGGCATGGATATAGTGCAGCATACTGCGGAAGGGAGCAATGCCTGTACCGGTGCAAATAAGAAAAAGGTCGGTCTCTATTGCTTCCGGCAAAACAAATTTGCCCTGGGGACCTCTAAATGAAATTTCAATACCGGGTACCCCATGGTCCCAAAGCCACGCAGTACCGGCGCCACCTTCCATTTTTACAATTACCAGCTCAAAACCATTGGTGCCATTGGGTGCGCTGGCGATGCTATAGCTACGCCACCGTTTATTTTTTTGCTCATGAATGGGCAGATCGAAGGTTACAAACTGTCCGGGCACAAAATCAAATTGTTCCAGCGATGGTACTTCAAAGAAGAACCGACGAGTAGAGGCCGTTTCATCTATAACCTTGGTGAGTATGGCGTTTTGCCAGGGTTGCAACATATTATCTCTATAATTTATTCAACTAATAGGGGCACGAATATAAGAGGAACGGGTGTGGGTGCATGCCTAAGTGCCGAAATGCTTATTGCCAGTCGTGCTGCGGAATACTATCCAGCATATTGCGATAGTTTACGTAGCGCTCCGTTGCTATGCTACCCTGACGTACCGCTTCGGTAATGGCGCAGCCCGGTTCGTTTATGTGCTGGCAGTTATTAAACCGGCAGCCGTTGAGCTTCTCCCGCATTTCTGGAAAATAATGACTGAGCTCATAGCGGGGAATATCTACGAGCCCAAATTCCTTAACTCCGGGTGTATCGATCACTTTGCCGCCATGGGGAAGATCGAACATTTGTGCAAATGTGGTAGTGTGCAAACCCTTGCCGCTCCACTCGCTTATATCCCCGGTGCGCAATTGCATTTC
>JAHEMO010000104.1:0-2054 GCA_024643625.1 Chitinophagaceae bacterium | reverse complement strand
ATATTGCTATAAATATCGGCCAGCACATTCTTGTTGGTTGCGCGGAAATATTGACCATTGGTGCCATCGGCTATGCGTTTAAGCATTACCTCGTCAATAGATACTTTTTCCTGCTCCATCACCGTTTGGCCGGCCGCATTTTTATACGGCATGGGGGCATAGCCTTCCTTGCCAATACCAATGGTGTACACTTTGTACCCATAATCACTTGCCATTTTCAAGGCAGTTTCGGGGTCTATAAGGCCGCCGGTGTCTTCGCCATCAGTAAGCAGAATAATAATGCGGGAGCGGGCAATACCGCCGCGCAATTTGGCCACTGCACTAGCCAGCCCGCTGCCAATGGATGTGCCATCGCTGAGCATGCCATATTCTATGCTATAAAGCTGTGTGGTTACCGCATTCAAATCGGCAGTAAGCGGACAAAGCGAAATGCTTTGGCCCGCAAAAGCCACCACAGCCATGCGGTCGCCCTTCCGTGCTTTTACAAAATTGGCCGCCAGATCAATACTCGCCTGCAGGCGATCCGGTGCAAAATCGCGGGCCAGCATGCTGCCACTTACATCGAGACAAAGCACAATTTCGATACCCTCCCCGGCAGTTTGCTCCAGATTGGTATAGTGTACCGGACGGGCCATAGCCACCACCAGCAGCGCAATGGCAAGGGTGCGGCACCAATCAGGCAGGCGGCGCAATCGGGTACGCCAGGTTTGGGGTACGCTAATGCCCTGCGTGGTGCTAAGCTTGACGGCTGCGGTATGCTGTTGCTGGTTTTTGTAATTGTACCAATGCCATAGCGGAACAAGTGCCAGCAGCAGCAATACCCAGGGATATTCAAAATGTATATGTTGCAGGTAGCTGCTAATCATGTGGCGGTAGGGGGCGTGGGTTGTTGGTTAAATTTTCTGCCAAAGGTTATGAGTTCCTCACCGGTTGTAGCATCCATGGTAAGCTTGCCAAATTGGGCTGCCTGGCAGATGGTGAGATACAAGATCAACTCATCCAATTGCTTACCTCTGCCCATTTTTTTGTAAGCATTTACCAGTTCAAAAGCTGCCAACGATTGGTTGGTGCTGCGCTGCAGCCCCGATTTTTTGCGGAATATTTCCATCCATCCATTACCCAGTGCTTCGCTGCTGAGCTCCCCTTTTTGCCAGGTTTTCAGCAGGCGCTGCCATTCGTTTTCCAGGGTTTTAGCAGAAGGTGGCAGGGGGTTGACGGCGCTTTTGTTCCGGCGCTTATGCCACCAATACCATAACCCTGCCAACAAAAGCAATACCAGCACAGCCAGCGCAGTCACCCACCACCAGGCCATGGGCTTATCCGTTACCGGTTCCCATTCTTTTATGGGTCGGTAATCTTTGAGGCTATCTGCCGGCGGAGGCATTACCTGCCATACCAGCCCGGTGGGGTAAGCGCTGTCGATACCTGTTATATACAGGGGAGGCAGTCTTACGTCGCCGCTGTCAAAACTGGTGAGCAATAATTTTTCTGTAGTCACAAAAGCGCCATTCAGCTGGCTAAAGACCGGCGCCGGATGATCTAAAATAAGCCAGCTGCCGAGGCTATCAGCCTGCAACACAAGCCGATGCTCCTGCTTGCCGGTAATGGTTACCACTACCTGTACCGGTTCGGCGGTGGTAAAAGCCTGTGTATTGGTTTCCACTTGTATGGTAGGCTGCGCCCACACTACAAGTGCGTGGAGGCTAAGCGCTATAACCATAATATTTCGGAAGAAATTTCTTTTCACGGCGGCTATCCCCTGCGTTTGCTTTTAATGCGGTTTCTTAAAAAGGCCTGCATGGCGGCGCCATAATCCATATCGGTGCGGAGCCGAATATAATCCCAGCCACAGTCGGCAATGTTTTGCTGAATTTGCAGAATGCGTTGTTGCTGACTGTTGTACATACCTGCCCGAACGGCGGCATTGCTGCTATCCATCCAATGTATAGTGCCGGTTTCGCTGTCCATAACCGGTAGCAGACCAATATCGGGCAGGGCCATATCCAATGCGTCGTACACATGCATGGCTATACAATCATGCCGGCGCGCCAGTA
>JAHEMO010000005.1 GCA_024643625.1 Chitinophagaceae bacterium | reverse complement strand
TGCAAACTGAGGATGGTTATAGCTTGGGATGGGCCTGCAATGGCAGCCTTTCGCCGCGGCTGTTTATCCGTACCATGTCGCGCTTTTCTACAAGCAAAGCCTCGCTGTGCCCGCGTGAGTGGTGAACGTCGGTATCTATCAATCTGCCGCCATGGGCTGATACTATCACCGTATCAATAATGGTATGACCGGTTACTATATGTTTTACCTGATACAATTGCAGCGTGGAATCAATCTGCTTGATGTTATCCTGATTTGCGCCATAGTAATACCCGCGATACCACATAGGTCCTCCGTCGCCTAAAATGATATGGAGTCTTGGGTCGGTAAAGGAGTAGGTGGAATCGGCATACCATGGCCTCGTGATATTATTGATTTCATTAAGCGGCATCGCCATTCTTGTCATGTCCGGCGATATGCCGCCATGCACAAATAGCATATTGCCAATGCGCTCTACAATATTTTTAGATGAAAACCAGCGGCCAAACTCGCTGTTTAGTCCTACCATTTGCATGTAGTCTGTTCCGACAAGTTGTGCATTTTGCAAATAACGCGGATGCACATAGCGAACATCGCCGGTCATGTTCATGAGTTCGTGATTGCCAAGTATATAATGCACCTTTCCTTTTGCTGCCTCGGCCTGCTCTTCAAGCGCATAAATCAACCAAAGCACTTCGGTCACCATATCGCCCCGGTCTACCATATCGCCAATAATTACCAGGTCGCCATCGCCGAATGTCCATTTGAAATCAGCATCTATTACACCCGCTGCTTGCAGCAATTGTCTGAAAGCCCTGAAGTTGCCTTCAATATCGCTTAGCACCAGCATTTTGGATGACCTGCCATATTCTGCTTTTTCCGGCTTATGTTTTTCCCGGAGTTTCACGGTAAATGTTTTGCCGGGCTCGTCGGTGCCAACCACAATCTCTGCAGGCCGGGGGTTTTGGGCATGGTATACGCTTGTTCGCAACGCTTTTCCAGCCTCATTGCTATCAATGTAATGTACCAGCATGGTATCGCCGGCATACATTACATAAGGACCGTCCACTGTATTTACATTTTCGGAACTTGTATAACTCATAGGCGCATTACTAAAGTAAGCAAGCAATAGCGAAAGAATAGGTAGCCATGTAATTTGCATAACTATTAGTAGCAATGGTGATGGTACGAATATAATCCGCTCCAAATTAGCAGCAAACCCCTCAGCCTAATAAATGTCTGAAATGGAAACAGCCGTACTACTAATGCAATTATGCCTTGCAGCAGAGGAGACCATCAAAAATCCTGCGCCACAATATTGAAGCTGTTTTTAGGCCCGTTGTACACGAGTTTGCAAAATTGAAGCACATCGCGGCCAATAACACCGTGGTATGCGCTATGGCTAAAGTCGCCCTCAACTACATCTATTGGCAATCCTTTTTGTCCGAAAATATTAGTGAAAAGAATACACCGAAAACGTTGAATCAGGTGCAGGCCTCCCACGCCATTTACCTCAGCTTTACTATCATAGGGCTTCAATCCAAGTTTGTCTATTATTCGGCTATCAAGCCCCGAAATATTACTGCCGGTATCCACTAAAAGCCGCACATTGGCTACAGGTAGTGCAGCCAATTCATTCTTTACACTAAGGAACACCGCTTCATCGGCAAATATTTCGCCTTCAAGCAGGGGGCCGTGGTCAAGCAAATTGCTTACCGGGTTGGTTGACATGGGGTTAATCTCCTCAGGCGGCAAACTACAGGGGCGTGCAAGCCATTCAATATTTTGTAGAGTTTTTTTACGCCGGGACTTCACGTAATCGTTGCTCATGCATGGTAAAAGCACAAAGCGTTTAATTTCATTAGCAGACTCGTTACACGAAACTGTCAACAGCTCTGTCGGCAAACTTTTTTTTCCCCTTCATCCATCGTATTTTCAACCTTCTTAAAAAAAGCAACAGAAACATGATCAGATTGCAGGCAATTGGAAACCTTGGACGCGACGCCCTGTTGAAACAGGTAAATGGCAGAAACGTTATTAATTTTAGTGTAGCCCATACCGAACGATATCGCGATAGCGGCGGCAATCAGCAGGAAAGAACCACCTGGCTTGATTGCAGTTATTGGACAGACCGAACCGCAGTGGCACAATACCTTAAAAAGGGCAAACAGATTTATGTGGAAGGAACGCCCGATGTGCGCTCCTTTACCCGTGCCGATGGCACAAGTGGTACAGTGCTCAGCCTGAGGGTAACGCAGGTTCATTTGATTGGCGGTGCAGATGGCGGTGGCGATAGCCATGAAAGTAGTGGTCAGAGCCGCACGGAAACTTCCCCTGCGCCCGGTGTCGCATCGGGCACTGCGGATAGCGAAGTTGCTGATGATCTTCCTTTTTAGGATTTTCGATGCATAGGCTTAAGCAAGTCATGTAATCCGCCGCAACCATCGGCGGATTTTTCATGCCTATTTCAACGTGTTCAGCACAGCGTACAATTGGCTAACCAACCCGCTGCTGCTGCCATTGTAATTGTTCACCATTATGGCCACCGCGTAATTGCCTTGGTATCCCGCAAAGCATTTCACCCGGTGTATGGTGCCGCTTTTCAGCGTCATGCCATTATACTCCGGAAACGCAGCGAGGTATGCTGCAAACCATGGCCTTGTTTTGGCGTATCGTAATGCCTCGCACAAGGTTAGCGGCGCAATGCGGTTGGTGGGCGAGAGTCCGCTACCATCGGTCAGATGCATGCCTCTCGGGTCGATGCCAGCTGCCTTGAAATGCTTTTCCATCCATTCCAATCCTGCTTCGGTGCTGCCGGTCTTGCCCTTTTCCTTCCCAATTGTCCGGGCAAAAGCTTCACCATAGAGGTTGATACTCTTCTTCATAAACCAATAAACCAGCGTATCCAAAGTTGGCGAAGTAATTGTTGTAAATAGCTGATTATCTGTGATTTCCGGCGGATTGCTTCCGGAAATATTCAAATCACTTGCAGTGACTATCTTGCCCAAACAGCTAATACCCTGGCTTTTCAAGTGGCTTTGCAAATTCATCAGCATAAACCTTTCCCCATCAGGCACTGCACCCGATACGGCAAACCGGGTTTCATTGGCTTGCAGGCTACCCTGAATGAATGCCATTTTGCTATAGGGTGCTGTGTAGATAACACTTTGGTCGCCAAATCCTGCCGGGCCGGTATTGGCCTGATTCCAAAAAGTGGTAATGGGCAAGTCAGCTGGCTTTTGGCCGGCAATGCTCGTAGGCTGGCCAGGTCTGCTGCCCGTCTTAAAATAAAGGTCATATTGATTTTCGTTCCAGTTGAGCGGCCAGATACCTGCCCCGTAATAATTGCCGATGTCGGCCCATGGCCAGTATGGTGGAACAGGATTATTATCGAAACCGGTATTCCGCACTACGAGGTTGCCGTTTATTTGCCTGATGCCTGCACTCGTAAGTGCTGCAGCAATTTGCTGTAACTGCCTGTTATTCTTGGTAGAAGCATAGCGCCAACTGCCAAGGCTTGGATCTCCTGTGCCGTCTATTATCAGGTCGCCATCCAAAATGCCGGCGTTTATTTTTCCCTGGATATAAATATTGGTTTTGTATTGATAGGCTGCCCCGAGGGCATCAAACGCTGCAATGCTGGTAAGCACCTTAGTCGTGCTGGCGGGCGCAAGTCCTGTTCGGTGATTGTCAGCAAACAGTATTTCTCCTGTACGCAAATCCATGACACAAATACCTGCCGAGGCAAAACTTAGCTGCTCGTTTTGCAGCATCCGGGTCCATGCAGCAGCAATTTTTTGGGAGGGCTGAGCCCAGCCTGAGCTCGTTATCAGCAGTAGGGAAAGCCATAGGTATCGCATGCCGGCAAGATACAGGGATTGGGTAAACCTCTACAAAATTTATCGCCTTAAGAGTTATTGTAAATATTATAATGTGCTAATAATCAATATTATAAATCAATTTATATATTGTTCTTCCGTAGATGATTATTTGTCGGTAAAGGCTCAATTAATTTCTATAATCTTGCTGACCTTTTACTTATGAATTGCATCATTATTACCATTGGCGACGAACTTTTGATAGGGCAGGTGATAGACACCAACAGTGCCTGGCTTGCCCGCGAACTGAATGCGCTGGGCATTGCTGTAACCCGCCGTGTAAGTGTGGGTGATGACTGGCAAGCCATATGGCAAGCATTGGATAATGCCATTGAAAGTGCCGAACTGGTGCTGATAACCGGTGGACTTGGCCCCACCGCCGACGATATAACCAAGCCGCTGCTCTGCCAATATTTTGGTGGCAAGCTGATCGTTAATGATCAGGTACTGGCGCATGTACGCGCCATATTTGAACGCATTAATAGCGACAGAGGTGGTAAGCCCCGCCCTATGCTGGAGCGCAACCTGAAGCAGGCGGAAGTGCCCGATGTGTGCGAGGTGCTGCATAATCCTGCGGGTACGGCACCCGGCATGTTGTTCCAAAAAAACGGAACAATGGTTATCAGTATGCCTGGTGTGCCGCACGAAATGAAGGAGATAATGCGGCAGGCAGTATTGCCAAGGCTGCGCCAAAATGAAAACCTTGGCGTGGTAGAACACCGTACACTGCTCACCGCCGGGCAAGGAGAGAGCTACGTAGCCGAGCGCATACAAGCTTTCGAGAACGCCCTGCCAAAGCACATCAGGCTGGCTTATTTGCCCAGCTATGGTATGGTGCGATTGAGGCTTACCGGTATAGGTACAGATCGGGTTATTGTTGAGGAGGAACTGGACCAGCAATTTGAGAAGCTAAAACAAGAAGTTTTCGATTTGCTGGTGACTGACCGCGATGAACAATTGCATCAGGTGGTTCTGAGATTGCTGGCGGAGCGAGGTGAAACCCTCGCTATGGCTGAAAGTTGCACGGGAGGCTACATGGCGCATTTGGTTACGCAGATACCGGGAAGCTCGTCGGTATTTATGGGTAGCGCGGTAGTGTACAGCAATGCGGCCAAGCATAGTGTACTGGGAGTGCCTATAGAAACCATCGAACAGCAGGGTGCCGTTAGTGAGGCGGTAGTGCGGGATATGGTGGAAGGCTGCCTGCTGAAATTTGGCAGCCGTTATGCCATGGCAGTGAGTGGTATTATGGGGCCCGGCGGCGGCAGCGACGAAAAGCCTGTTGGCACCGTTTGGATAGCGGTGGGTAATGCCCATAAAATTGAGGCACAACAGATGAGATTCCGGTTTGACCGGCATCGAAATATTGAACTGACGGCTAACTACGCTTTTAATCTTTTACGACTCTTCATGCTCCGACAGTAGACGCCTTCCCCGGCGAGGGAAGCATTTCCTTACTTTTGCCGCGGCTGCCCCGGCAGCTAACGATTGCATTAACGGACCTAAAAGAATTACAATGTCGATAGTGGATTTGGTGATGCCCAAAATGGGTGAAAGCATTATGGAAGCTACCGTTTTACGCTGGCACAAAAAGCCAGGTGATAAGGTGGAGCAGGATGAAGCAGTGTTGGATATTGCTACCGATAAAGTGGATAGTGAGGTACCCAGCACGGCGGCGGGCACCATCAGCGAGATTTTATTCCAGGAGAATGACGTAGTTCCTGTGGGCGCGGTGATTGCGCGTATTGCTACCGGTGCCGCAGCAGTAGCACCGTCTGCGCCTGAACCCGTTGTTGCCCCTGCTCCTGCTGAAAAGCCTGAAGTAATTCCCTATCAACCCACTTCGCCACCGCCACAGGAACTTAAAGCGGGCAATGTGCGGTTTTATTCGCCCCTCGTACTCAAAATAGCACAGGAAGAAGGGGTGGGCATGGCCGAACTGGAAAAAATGCCCGGCTCGGGTCAGGACGGCAGGGTAAGCAAGAAGGACATACTACAATATATTGCCGATAGGCAACAAGGTGTGGTTTCGGCACCAACCACGCCACAAACGGAAACAGTAGCTGCGACGCCGGCTGTGGTTTCGGCAGCGGTACAAGTGCCTGCCATACAAAGCTTTGGCGGTGGCAGTGGCAATGTGGAGATTATAGAAATGGACCGCATGCGCAAGCTTATTGCCAAACATATGGTGGACAGTAAGCATACCAGTGCTCATGTCACGAGCTTTGCCGAGGCTGATGTTACCAATTTGGTGCTGTGGCGCAACAAAGTGAAAAAGGAATTTGAGCAACGCGAAGGCGAGAAAATCACCTTCACGCCTTTGTTTGTGGAAGCGGTTGTACAATGCATAAAGAAATATCCCATGCTTAACAGCAGTGTGGATGGCGATAGAATTATCATCAAGAAGGATATCAATATCGGCATGGCCACAGCGCTACCCACGGGTAACCTGATAGTGCCTGTTATAAAATATGCCGATCAGCTAAACCTAACCGGCCTTACCAAACGCGTTAATCACTTAGCTAATGCAGCCAGGCAGGGAAAATTACGACCCGAGGATACCGCTGATGGAACATTTACGCTCACCAACGTCGGTACTTTTGGCAGCATAATGGGCACACCTATTATCAGTCAGCCGCAGGTGGCCATTATGGCTGTGGGTGCCATTAAAAAGCGACCCGTAGTAGTAGAAACTGAGCAGGGCGATAGCATCGCCATCCGCCATATGATGTATATCAGTCTTAGTTACGACCATCGCATTATTGATGGAGCGTTAGGTTCCACTTTCCTGAATGCAGTTGCGAAATCGCTGGAAAATTTTGATCCTTCCCGCGGCATCTAATCACGGTCCGGTATCAGCATACCTTATTAGCCCCGCTCTTATAAAGCGGGGCTTTTGTTGTCGCTGTACTTGTGTTGGTGCTTTAACAGTCCAATCAATACAATTGCTATGCACACCACGCTAAGGGTAGTGTGGCAATCTTTAAACAAAAAAACCCTCCTTATCATGAAGGAAGGTTTTTTGAAGTGTTTGGGGTTACTATCTTAATGTCCATACAGCCCTGCGGCCATCACCCGGTTGGTCTGTGGCTTTAAATTGAAGAAAATAGGATGGTCCTCCATTTTCTTCATCTCTCACGTTTCCCATGCCTAAAACTGATATTGCATTTCTGTCGTCCGAAACCCGAAGACGCTGCACATAACCGATGATATTCCACTCGTCGTCAAATAATGGTTCGTCAACTACAACACCAGTGTAATTGACCATTAGTGTAGCATTCGATCCTGTAAGTGCCGGATCCGTGCCAAAAAGATTCTTAGTATAAAATGCATCCGCTTTTTTGGAATTGATGTGCATGGTAACCGTACCATCCGGATTTTTTCTGGTAAAGTCCTTAGCGCCAAGTTCAGTACTGAACTCCACAAGTTCTAAGCTGAAGGGTTCAAAAATAAGCCGGCCGGCACCAAATCCTTCGCTGGTTGAAAAAGGGATGATAAACTCGGCGCCATTGCCATTATCGCTGCTGCCTGAGCGCACAGACGCTGCGTCCTGCAATTCTTTTTCGGCAATGCTTTTGATGGCCTGGCCCAATGCCTTTCGATACCGGGCTGAGTTGGCAATAGTTTCTTTTTCCGTTGGCACCAATGCTGTTTTTTCGCAGGAAATTAGCAGCAATGCAAAAAGGCTTAATAAGGCGATAGGAAACTTGAGTTTGTTCATAGCAAATTTTTTAATTGATTTTTTGATGATCGGATTGGTATCTACGGTCAAAGTTTGCATAACTCTTTATGCTTGATAATATTATGTGACGGAATGCCCTCAATCTGTGACGAAAATTTTGGCAACAAAATTTGACCCTTGTTAGCTGGAAAAAAGCGCTGTTCAGTAAGTTTTATTAATTTACGATAGCTAATCATCCTAAAACATCGTTATGAAACAGTTATCTGAAACCTGGTTTGCCGAAGGGTATGTAGATTTTGAATCTAAGAAATATACCCTGCTGGCCTATTTGCAGCAGGTGAATCAATTGTTCGACGAAAACAAACTATACCCGCCCCTGGCTGATCTTATTTTTCATTATAACAATCTCATGCAGTTCAAGCGGAATAAGTCATTTCTGCAGCAACAATTTCCCAAAAGGCTTTCCGGTATTGATATGCAGCGGATTACAGCTTTGTACCAACACATGATTGATGATGATGACGTGATGCAGGAAATGGAAGATATTATTGGGTACGCCATTAAAAACTTTCGCAATACCATTGAAGACGGCACTATCATTTATGAAATGGTAGAGAGTCATTTGGAGATAGAGCCCGTTGGACTAATTCCTGCGGACAATACAGAAGGTTATTTTTTATTACGTGACGGAAATACTACAGATGCACATGCTTACAAGTACCGTATTAGCAGGTTCGACCGGCACAACGAAACTTACCGTTCTCTGGCTACACAATATGTATCAAGCTGGCGAATCAGTTGGACGGTATCGCCCGAATCTATTAAGCATGAATTGGTAAAACAGTCTGCTATGCTTAGTGTTCCGGCAGTGTATTGTATTGCTTCTCGCATCAGCATGCCCTTGCAGGAAACCTTATTACCTATTGCCAAGCGCTCGCTAGCCCGATACATTAGCAATGAACCCGCGGGCCCATCAGTATAGTGACCGCCGTTATCGCAGGCTATTTAAGTATATTCCGGATAGTAAAATGGAGTTGCATCAGTTGCTGGTCGCTGATGGTATATGATTCCTGTACACTTCTTATTTGCTGGTAAAGCGATTCTGTGATAGTAATGTCGGCACCTGTTTTTGCAGCAATTGTAGTAGCAAAATTATTATCCAGTATTGGTCCGGGAATGAAATATCGCTGTCGTATGGCATCTACAAAATGATTAACCATTTTCAAGGCGATGTTTTTATTATCGTGTCGGTTGTAATAGAGGTTTGCTATGGTGTCGGAAAAAGCAATGCTGTCATTTATATTGGGTGACTGTTCTTCCTGTATGCGTTGTTTTCTGCGCAAACTCAATATCAGCCATAGCAGTGCGCCTGATAGGGTAATCCAAAAGGCCCAGCGTAAGGCTTCATTTTTCAGAAAGGCCTCAAATATTGATTTGTTGGGTGGATTCCGATAAGGATTGGAAGCATAGAATTTGTCCCAAACCATTCGATTTATATCATATGGGAAGTAGCTGATCAGCCATTGGGCAAAGCTTATATTATTGCCACTAAGCAGAAAATAATTACTCAAGGATCTGGTGTTAGTAACTACAATTACTTTTCCTCTTCCCCACTTGAACTGCAATACATCGGGTTCCAATATTTCATTCAGGCCAATAGTATCTTTTTGCTCATTATGCAGTGGTACTAACGTATTGTGCATAGATGTGTAGAAGTAACTGTAATTTCTGAACAATACGCTATCACCATCGCCAACTTTCATAAAAGTGTTGCCGGGCTTGTGTTCCTCAAATGGGAAACGCGTTGGAGACATTTCGTTTTCATCTGTGTGCTTAAAGCCAAAAGCAGCCTGTAGTTCGGCTGAAAAATAGTCTGAGGCAATCACCAACGTATTGCCATTCTCTACAAATAGTTTCATTACCGATGCATCATCCTCCCAAACCATAATGCGTGGACTTATAATGCAGTAGGTGATACCTGTTGGGAGTTCATTATCGCTTGCATAATCGTCTTTGTACCATCGTGCAAAGGGAAGATTATAGGATTCTAGTTCATAAGGGTATTGTTGTTTCAGCAGCCTGTAGAAAGCCGATGCACCAAATGGATTATCGTCCTCTGCCCGCAGGGTATAGGTTTCATTTACCTGTGGATTGTTGGCGTCGCCACATCCCATCAGCATAATCATCCCCAACATTGCTAAAAGCAACAATTTCATCGTGTTAAAAATGCTTGATATTGTTTATGAATGATGGCGAACTGTGCCGGCGTTGGTTCAAAATGGCCAAACCAAATGTATTCGTAGTATAACAACAGATTGCCAAATTCCTGTTGCAAATGAATATCTGAAATTTCTCGATGGTACTGATAATTGGTTTTATGTGGAGCCGGATGTATATATCCATTGCTTTGCAAGTGCCGCAGCGTAAGTAAGAATAAGATTCTGGTTGCGCGCCGGTACTGGCCTTGTTTAATAGCTTTTTCCAAACTGCTTATATCCGTTGGTTCTTCGGCAGTATTTGTTTCATCGTTTATCAGGTTTTCATATTGCTTGCTGTTGCGAAAGATGTTGCGCTTGCCGAATACAAAATAGGAGAGCAACCAAACAATTATGGCAACAATGCCTAGTATGAGCAGAAGCCTGATAAACCCGGCAATTAGATTTCCGGTCTTTTCTGTTTTGGCAACAGGTATTTCGTCTGCTTTACGGGACCTTATCAAGCTATCGAGCCATGGCATATACCCATACCCCTCGTGCTTTCTTATGGCTGCAATGCTGTCCGCCTCCCACTGCCTCAGTTGGGTGGGTTGTTGCAAGGGAATGTCATCTTCAAAATATGATTCATCATTAGCCGTATTAGTACTATCAGGATGTTGCGCCATCGCGCACATAGGCAGGGTGCATAAAAATAATAATAGGCCAATAATAATGTGCCGCATGCTATAGTGTCGGTTCAGGATTGGAGAGTAGTAAAGTTTCTAATGCATTATCCGGATGCAATGGGGTGTCTTCCTCTAGTTTCTTCTTTTGTTTTTCAAGTAAAATGGGATACCAGACAAAATACCATACCATAAAGGTCAGGGAAAGCAAAAGTATGCCTGCTGCCAACCATGTGGGCAGGTAAATGCCTTTTTTTCCTGCTACATTATTGCTCATCAGATAGGTAACATAACTCTCCAACAAAGCGGCTATAACAAATAATGGCACCAGAGCCAAAATAATTTTCAATGCATCGCGAATGGCTTTCTTAAATGCCTGAAACCTTGTGAAGGTACCCGGGAATAGTATGCCCGATGCCGAAATGATGCCTGCCGCACCGGCAATTACAATCGATAAAATTTCGATGGTGCCGTGTATCCATATTACCAGTATGCTTTGCCACCCAAAGCCACGGGCAAAAAACATTTGCTCAAAAGCGCCCACCATAATACCGTTGTAAAACAGTATCCATATGCTACCAATGCCAAAAAAAATGCCGTATGCAAATGTGCGGAAAGCCACTTTTATGTTGTTGAAAGCGATAGCCATAAACATGCTAAAGCGATCATCATCCCTATAAACACCAAAGGGATCACCATTAGCAATATTATCCTCTGTCATGGCTACATATTCTTCACCTAAAATGCCTTTTACAAATGCAGGATCGGTTGAGGATGAAACGACACCAATAAAAACAGATAAAGCAAAAAAGGCAAAAGTGAAGAGTAGTTGCGGGTGATACTTGCGAATGGTAAGCGGCAATTCCGTAACCCAAAATGTTCTCAGTCTTGCATACTTCTCTTTTCGATTTTGGTATATTTTGTTGTAGGTATGTACTGCAATGCCGTTAATCCATCGGGTTACTTTGCTTTGCGGATAAAAGGTTTTACTATAAGCAAGATCGTCCAACAGGGTAATAAACCTGTCGGCCTGCTCATCCGGATTATCGGTATTTTCATGCTGATATTGTTTCCACTTATCAGCGTTTCGTTTGATAAATAAGGCTTCGCGCATACCGCGATTATTTTTTTGCTGTTTTCAAAAATAGCGGTATTCCCCTTTTATCCCTGCGAAGTCGTGTGCCTTACGGCCGGAGGTATTACATCGGCCTTTCCCGTATCTTGCTATATTAATTGATGGTATGTCGTTTGTATCTGTACGCACACCCTATAATATTTATCTCGATTTTGAGTCTAGCCCCCTTACCAGGCGAATTGCGGCATGGGTGCTTGATATCACGGTGGTTATTGCCTTTGGCTATGCCGGACGCTTTTTGATTTTACAACTATTTAAATCGCAACACTATCCCCTTGGTATCGATTTGTTATTGGTTTCGCTACCCATGCTTTTGTATCCGCTTATAATGGAGGTGATTTTTGACGGCCAGACCATTGGCAAAATGATCACAGGCCTGAGGGTGTTGAGCATAGAGGGTGGAGAACCTGGCATAGGGCAATACCTTATGCGCTGGATATTCAGGATATGGGAGTGGCCGATTGTATTTGGTAGTATGGGCATTTCTTATTTTGGATTGTTTGCACAGTTGTTGGTGGCGGGGCTGGTGGGTTTGGTAGTGATTGTGGTGATAGCCGTAAGTAATAAAGGACAACGATTGGGCGATCTTGCTGCCGGTACTGCGGTGGTTAATCTGCGACAGAGATTTTCAGTTGACGATACTATTTTCAGGGAAATAATGCCGAGTAATTATAAAGTTCTGTTTCCCAATGTGATGATGCTGAGCGACCGTGATATCAATGCTATAAAATCCGTGATTGTACAAACCCGCAAATCGGGGAGATATGACACCGCCTTTAGAATAGCAGCCAAAGTGAAGGAAGTGCTGCAAATAAGCAACGACGATGACGTGATTGACTTTTTGGAGAAATTGCTGGCCGATTATAACTATCTGGCCACAAGAGAGTAGGTTATTGGGCATGAATTAGCGACAAAAAGAGTCCTGTTGTACCTGTCATTTTACTTGCTTTTTAAAACCGATTTAGGGCTGAGGCGGTTGTGTTTTTCATTCGGTTTAGGCCACTCGAAACTTAGCGTTGTAAACTGATTCCCTTTCATTTTTTCGATGTAATACTGCATTCTTGTGATAGCCACCTGACAGGGTGGCTTTTGTCTGCTTTTCAACCTGACACTGCGTCTTTTTTCGACGGCTAAAAGTGCTAAAATGGCTTGTTTTAGGGTATGGAATAAGGTTTGTATTTTATACTAGGTAAACCAGTTTTTTAACCAACAAAAAGGAGGCCTTATGAGCACTTTAATGAAATCAAATTCGCTCTTCCCGATGGCAACAACTTTTTTTGATGATTTTTTCACCAAAGATTGGTTTGATTGGAGCGATAAAAACTTTAGCGCGCTTGGATCTACATTACCATCGGTTAATGTGAGAGAAACAGAGAATGATTATGCTATTGAAGTAGCGGCGCCGGGATTGAGAAAGGAAGATTTTAAGCTCGAATTAGAAAATGGCGTGTTAACCATTAATGGCGAGCGTAGGGAAGAAAAGGAATCAGGTGAAAAGGGAAAATATACCCGCAAAGAATTTAACTACACTTCGTTCAGTCGTTCATTCCGTCTGCCGGTTGAAGATGTTGAAGATGAGCAAATTGATGCGAACTACAATCACGGTATTTTAAACATAACTCTTCCCAAAAAACAAGCAGCAAAGCCTAAGGCTGCAAAAATGATTTCAGTTAACTAGGCCATGCTTAACCGCTTACGTTTACGGGGGAGGCAGTGCTTCCCCCGTTTAGCATTCGGTGTATAAAATTCAAACTATGCGTTTTAAATAATATGGATTATAAAAATTACTATAAGATACTTGGCGTTTCCCGCGATGCTTCGGCTGCCGAAATAAAAAAGGCTTACCGCAAGTTGGCCGTGCAATATCATCCCGATAAGACTTCCGGTGATGTAAAAGCGGAGGAGAAATTTAAGGAAGTAAGCGAGGCCTATGAGGTATTGAGCGATGTGGAAAAGCGCAATAAGTATGACACGCTTGGCGAGGATTGGAAACAATACAGGCAAGCGGGTAATAGCAGCAACTTCGATGATTTTGCTAAAGGGGGATATCAATACTATGACGGAAATTTGAATGATCTTTTTGGTGGCGGCGGCAAGTTTTCTGCTGGTGGACACTCGGACTTTTTCGAACAGTTTTTCGGTGGCAGGTTTAGCAATCAGGGATCAAAAAAGGCTTCCCGCGGTGCGAATTACAAAACGGAAGTACCAATTACTTTAGAAGAGGCCTTTCACGGTGCAACCAGAATTGTGGAGTTGCCTGATGAAAAAATACGTTTGACAACTAAACCCGGAGCGTACACCGGCCAACTACTAAAGGCAAGAGGAAAAGGTGCAGCTGGCGCCAATGGGCGAGGCGACCTTATGGCATCAATCACTGTGCTCCCCCATCATCGCTATAAGCGGGAGGGCGATGACTTGTATGCATCAGAAAAAATTGATTTGTATACCGCCGTGCTTGGCGGTCATTTAACGGTGGAAACGCTGCCCGGAAAAGTAAATCTCAAAATACCGGCAGGCATCCAATCCGGGCACACCATCCGGTTGAAAGGAAAGGGTATGCCCAAATCGGTCTCAGGCGAATTTGGCGATTTATACCTGACCATAAATGTTTCCATTCCGGAGCATTTGAATGAGCGGCAGCAACAACTTTTTGAAGAACTAAAAAATAATTCCTGATGGAAAAATTTACTGAAATTATTAATGGCGATAAGCCTGTGCTTGTTGATTTTTTTGCAGAATGGTGCGGTCCCTGCAAGGCTATGGCTCCGGCCATAACCCAGTTGGGAAAGGCCGTTCAGGGGCGTGCAAGAGTGTTGAAAATAGATATTGACCGCAACCCGGCAATTGCTCAGCAACTTCAAATACAAGCCGTTCCAACTTTTGCTATTTTCAAAAAGGGAAGGGTAGTATGGCGACATTCCGGTATGGCAGATGGGAAAAGTCTAAAAAATACGCTGCTTAATTTTGTTTAAGCTGCTGCTTAGGTTTTTTTCAAAGCGCATCTCAATGCAAGCCGACTCTTTTAATCAAATGTTGACCAACAAGTTTGCCTGCCACAGCACCTTCATCAACACTTAACCTATAATGTATGCCACCATATAACCTGCTCACGGAACACTCGTCGGAAGCTTGTATGAAGGATTCAAATTGCCTTTGCATGCCAATATACCGCAGTTCGCTGGTGTCATTGAAGGCAAATGACGGTCCGTAAAGATGTGTAAGTGCTGTAGCAGCAGCGGCTGTAATGGTGCTGTGTCCGCTGGTATATTCAGGAAAAGGTGGCGTTTGCAACATGGGATTCCAGTCCTTTTGCCAGTATTCATGAATTACCGTAATGGGCCTTATATAATTCCATTTGTACTTGGCATCCCAACTTGAAATGAAAGCATCAAACAATGCTGAAGCAGTAAGTGCGTAAGTAAGTGCCGTTTTAACAGCATCTGCCCCGGTTTGTCTTGAAGCAATAGCGGCAATGCCCATCCAATGGCCTCCCGGGGTAATTTTTTTGTTGCCAAACATCATGTGCCCGGAGTGTTCAATCACAAAAGGGTTGTCGTCCCAGAATCTTGCAATGATGCGCTGTTCTTCTGTAAGGTTTTGCTGAATATCATATACCTCTCTTACCATATTGTAGAATACTGAACCGCTATCCATGGTGTAGGAAGGCGGCGGCGGCGGAAGAAATTGCGACGCAGAATCAAGTGTAAGCGCATCTATTTCGTTCCAGCAAAATTCTATGCCATCAAGATAGTCGGGTGGGGTAGGGCGCCATTGTCCGGGAGCATCACTGCCAAGATATTTTGGTTTACCCCTGCTGCTGAGGTAATGATCTTTAGCGCCGCGTATCCAAATACTATCCGCTACAGCCTGGCCAAAGTCAATTGAAGCATCAAAAACAGTTTCCGTTAGTTGGGCTTTGTATTTATCTATCAGCGAAGTACTAAACTGACGCATGGTATCCTTACTAAAAATCACTTTTTCTGCCACTGTGGCAAATGCTTTTATATATGCCAGGCCGAAATCGTATTGTTTGTTTTTATCAGGCACAGGCATCGGACCAAAATAATTCATGTGGGCTACCAGCGAGTGGCGCGAAGTATCCAAAAACCGGATGGCTTCATAACCTGCCAGACTGCTATAAGTGTATATACGGGATGCAACCGGAGGCGTAAATACGTCATAGATAATTATTTGTGTCAGTTCATCCTGAATTTGATGAATTGCTTCTACTGTATTTACGTTGGACAGTGCGGTGGGGTTGCCGGCATTCTTGCAGCTACCAAAAAGCAGAGCAGCAATTAAACAAAGCAATTCTAATCTTTTCATCCTGATCTTTATTAAAGTGCAAGTCATCATCATCACTCTACTGCACGTATCTTTTATTTCCATTATATTGATAAATAGTACAGTCTTTAGCATCCTCCGGTAAGGTTATAAACCTGCTGCCTGCGGACAAAAATGACATACCGTAGTACAATTCAATTTTATGCTTGCTGCCATCAGCATTTGTAACAATTGCAAAAGCATCATATGGTTCTACCGTAACTTGCCGTGGTTTGTAATGCAACGAAAATAATAGCAGCGGTCCCCGATTTTGGGCGGCAGCAACCAGGTAGCTTCCATTAGCACTTCGGAGCTTCACCAGACTTTTGCCATTACCGCTTATTGTGACACCGGCTGTGGTCATACTTATTGGCGAAAAATTGCCCTTGCCGTCACCCAACATTACCAGCCCGTTTAAAGCATCATATCGCCCGGTGTTTGGGTCGGCGCTGTAGTCATTTGTATTAACAAATAAATCAGTTAACCCATCCCGGTTAAAATCATCCGCAAGCATACCGTTTAGCGAGCTGTATTGCGCCATTGCGGGCAATGGTTTCATTGTAAAACCCTCGGAGCCATTATTTTGCAAGTACATACTTTGAAAAGTATTTGCTTTCAATACAAGGGATTTGGCTCTCAATGGCGCAGGTATAAGGCTGTCCATTGTTGCCGTTGCAAATGATTTATAGGTAGGGAACTTACCCCTGGTAAATAGTACTTGTTTTACCATATCATCCCGTCCGTGAGCAGGGTATTCTTCAATTTTTGCATTGAGCTCCAATGTAGATTTAAAATAAAGGGATGGTATGGCATCGTAGCTCCCGTTGCTGTCATAATCGGCAGCATAAATATGCATTGGTTGTGTGATACTGCCTCGGAAGTAAGAGTTGGTGCCAAGGTTTCCGGCTATATAATCCACGTCTCCATCCGAGTCAAAATCGTCGGCTATAAGCGAGTTCCACCAACCGCTGAATTGGCTAAGACCTTTTACTGATGATACCGCAAATTGCCCTTTGTTATTATCCAATATTGTAAGCGGCATTAGTTCCCCTGCCAACATCAGGTCCGGCCAACCATCATTGTTATAATCCGTAAAAAGCGCATCGCATACCATGCCAATATTACCAAGTGCAGGCGCTACTGTTGCCGTTACATCTTCAAAGGTTATCTGGCCATTGGTTGTATTGTTTTGATAAATAAAACTACTTACAGGTTTTGGATAATAGTGCGGCAGAACTCTGCCGGAAATGAACAAATCAAGGTCCCCGTCCTTATCATAATCACAAGCCCTTATGCACAATTTGCTGGTATTGTTTTTAGGAAGTAGATCGTGTCGGGCAATAAAATTTCCCTTTCCATCATTTATAAAGAACATATCGGCAAAACTACTGTCATTGCTCAGGTAGCTGTAGCCTCCGGAAGTAATGAGTAAATCAAGATCCCTGTCATTATCTGCGTCAAATAATAAAATGCCTCTCTCGTCTTGCTGCTTATAACCCGCTGTGGCAGAGTCGTACAGCAACTTGCTCGTAAACTTTCCGTTTGCGTTTTGTGTTAGTATCGTAGGTGCATTTCCTGGTGCTGCTGTTATAACCAGGTCATCAAGTCCATCGCCATTTATATCGCCTGCTGCCATGCCAGGACTGTATTCCGATAATTTATGCGGCAATAATTTTTGAATATTAAAATCAATAAAATCACGCTGATAGTGGTTGTATTGTATGCCTGCGGCGCTTGTTATATTGGTAAAGAGTGGCGTGCTAACCGGGCTACCACTAACTGACGGTTCTGTAACTGGCTTTGCATCGGCATATCGCAAAACAATATTAGAATTGTTGGCCGGTGCAATAACAGTTTGCCGCATACCGTCTGGCCAATCAACTACGAGTGAATCAGCATTGCGGTTGCTTGTACCAAAGTGAATTATGGTGGTTACTGTACTAATATATCCACGGTAAGGGTTTTGTGTAATCGATTGTATGATATCGTTGGCATATAAAGTTACTCTTGCACCTATGCCTGTTTTATTTTGCTTATTGCCTTCCAAAGTGCAACTAATAAATCCCGCGTGGCTGTTTATATCATCATTGTTATTGTTCCTATAAATGAAGGCAGGATCATTCATGTTATTGATAATGATATCGAGGTCGCCATCATTGTCAAGGTCAGCATAAGCTGCCCCGCTGGAAAAACTTGGTGCATCAAACCCCCAATCAAATGTTTTATCGGCAAAACTAAAGTTGCCATTGTTTTTATAGGCGTAGTTATGAATTTTCACTTCAGGGATTTCCGCCAGCATTTCTTTTTTTGCAGTGAGCTGGTACGCTTGTTTGCGGTATGTAGAAAAGTCATGATCAGTTATGTCCTTTGGAAATCCATTGGTAAACAAAATATCCCGCAAGCCATCCTGGTCAAAATCAGCAATTAGTGGGCACCAACTCCAATCGGTTTCTGCTACCCCGCTGAAATAGCCGATATCTGCAAATACCGGATGTTGAATGCTGTCGTTTTCTCCAACTGTATTACCCATATTGGCCTGCACCATGTTGCGTATGTATTGCAATTGGTAATCGAACATTTGAGAATTGATATAAGTGGTATAATTAACCGGCTGCATGAACATTTTCTTTCGGTAATTGTCCTGTGGCGCCATATCCACTTCTATCACATCATCAAGTCCGTCGTTATTTAAATCGATAGCATCGCTCCCCATAGAATTGGCAGCGGTATGTTTAAAATAACTGGTGATGCTATCGGTAAAAGTTCCGTCCTTGTTGTTGATATAAAGCACATTATTGCTGATATAATCATTGGCTTCCATGATATCCGGCCAGCCATCATTGTTAGCATCAAAAATATTTACGGCGTGCGTATAACCTTCGTATTTAATACCCGCTGGTTTTGATACATCGGTGTAAAATGGATGCTGGCGCTGGCTATCAAAATCATTGCGATAAAGTCGGCCGCAACTCGGATGCGTACCATCTATTGTTCTTGGTTGAAAAACATTAGGGTAATCATTTTCAACAATATGATTTACTGCCAGGTAAACATCCAGGTCACCATCGCGATCATAATCAAAAAAGTAGGCCATGGTTGTATGCGTTGTATCGTCCAACCCATAGGCTTTTGCCTGGTCTTCGAATACCGGAATTCCGTCCTTGTTGTTGCCTTTATTAATATATAAAATATTACGGCGTCTTTCGGGGTCACTGTAGGCTGTTGTACAAACATAAATATCCTGCAAATTATCGCCATTGATGTCGATTACTGCGGCACCACGACTCCATTTGCCTGCACCATCGGTACCTGACACCTGGGTTATGTCTTTGAATTTTAGGTCGCCCTGGTTGAGGAATAATTTATTGGGTACCATGCTTCCTGTGAAGTATATGTCAGGTAATCCATCAGCATTAAAATCGCCTATACCCACTCCTCCGCCATTATAGATATTTTCAAAATCGAAAATATTTATGCTATCGCTTTCAATTACCGAATTGACAAATGATGCACCTGTATCGGAGGCATCCAGAAGTGTAAATTTATCATTGTGCCGATTGCAGCCTACTAGTGCAAATGTGCCAGCTGTGAAAAGCGTGAAAAAAAAAATCCTTCGCATAGTCATATTCACTTTCCTCGCGGTAATAATAATGATTAACCGCATTAATATTTATAAAAGCCGTATAGGATATTGCGCAAATTAAGAAGGTAGAACAAACAGATGCTCTACCTTCTTAATTTATATGCGTGGAGTAAACTCCTTGTTATTACTTAATTATGGCTTGATAAAGCCCTTGCTCAAGTCAATCTGTTGTTGGGGAATCGGGTAATAATTGTTTTTAGCTGGATCAAATGTTGGCTTTGGCTTCAGTAATACCTGGTATGGCAGTGGTGCTTCATAGTTATAATATGCATTCATTTCCGTGCCACTAATACCCCAGCGAACAAGGTCAAAAAAGCGGTGCCCTTCGAGGCCCAATTCCAGGAGTCGTTCTAATCTCAACGCTTTGGTGGCGTCATCTTTACTGGCGAATGGTGTGGTATAAGCTTTTACGTTAACGGTACCAACGGCCGCAGGAACGGTCTCCTTGCGGGAGTTAGCCGCTCTTGTTCTCACCTGGTTGATGAGGGTATAGGCATTTTGCAAACTGCCAGATTCAATTTCAGCTTCTGCCAGCATCAATAACACTTCGCTAAATCGCATGAGGTTAAGGTTGAGTGCAGCTCCACCCGCCGCAAACCAAATGCTGGCATCATGGGTTTCACCAACCTGGGATTGCCTGATGCATGTTTTCTTCGCACCAAAAGGCCCTGCACTAAGGTCACGGGTCCAGCTGGTTAAGTAGGTGCCCCAATCCAGGTACGGAACCTGGTTGCGTCCTACAGTCCAATCCAGCCGGCTATCAACATTGCCATTATATTGAGAAAGACCGGCCTGACCTGCCGGATCGAGCACAACATTGTTTTGCGGATTAGCTAAGGGCAGCCCGTTTGCATTGGTTTTAAAGTGATTAGTAAAATAATACGTTGGGCAATAAAAACCAGCTCCGCCCGGGCCTGTTGCAGGGAGGTTCAGCAGATCGCCCCAATTGCTGTTACGTGCGCTGGCATTGTCTTGCGAAGAAGCCTGGAAGGCAAAAACGCTTTCTTTATTGTTATCAAAGGTGAGATTGAAATTGTCATCATAATTATCCATCAATCCAAATTTCACCCCCACTGGGTTTTTGCCATTGGCCACCACAGCAGCAAGTACAGTTTTAGCGGTAGCAAAATCCTTGGTAAACAAAAGCATTTTGCCGTACAATGCACCTGCGTTCCATTTATTGGCGCGCCCTACACCATTTTGTATTTCGGGCAGATTGTCATAGGCAAATTTAATATCGGTAATAATGTTAGGCCAGATATCGGCATCATTTGACACGCCTTCAATGGCACCGGATGCGAGGTCGGCATCAATTTTTTCGTCGAGGTAAGGCACTTTATTCCAGGTGATTTTTGCCTGGAAATGATACCAGGCCCGCAAGAACCGTGCCTGACCTTCCAAATTCCTTCTGGAAGCATCAGTAATTCCATCCACCTTGGCCAATACCTGCAAAACGACATTGGTTCGTTTTACACCTTCGTAAATTGCTTTCCAGCGATCATTTAGCGCGCCGTTTGTTGAGGTGGCTTCATGCCTTTGGACAGGTGTCATATTCGGACCCTGGTCACCCGGATCGCTTCCCTTGTTGGCTTCACCACCGCCAATTCCACCATATAGGAAATTGGAACCGCCTGATCCCCATTCGCCGCCGAGGTTGAGTCCGCCATCGTGGCCATCGAGCATGGCATATGCGGAAATCAAAAGTTTATCAACGCCTTTTTCTGATGATAGCGTTGCTTCATCTAATACACCAACCGGACTAACGTCTAGGAACCCTTTATTGCATGCGTGGAACCCAATTGCTGCCACGATTATAAGGGTGATAAATGATGGTTTGTTTTTCATAGTTCTATTATTATTTAAATGCTTATCTGCGCAGTTTAGAATTTGACGTTTGCTCCTATGAGGAATTGCTTAACTATCGGGTAGGCTCCGATATCGATGCCTGCTGCTCGATCGTCGTTTACGATAATTTCAGGATCAAGTCCGGTGTACTTGGTTATGGTAAACAGGTTGGTACCTTGCAGATATACGCGGATATTGGAGATCTTCAATTTTTCAAGGCTAAAATTATATCCAATCTGCAGGTTTCTCATCCTAAAATAGGAGCCATCTTCGACATAATAGGAGTTCACAGCACTTCCGCTGCTAAAGCCATTACTGGTTTCCTGTATCGGCGTCTTGGCATTAGGACGGCTGCCATCAGGTAGCCAGCTTTCATACAGGGAGCGTTGGCTGCGTCCGCCCGGAAAACCTCCGGAGAAATCAGTCCACCAACGGGTGAAATTGAAAAGATCACGTCCCTGAACGCCGTAGAAGAATGTAGTCAGATCGAAATTCTTAAACTCAAGCCCCAGGTTCAGGCCATAACTGAAATCCGGGTTTGGATCGCCGATTATTGTCCTGTCATTGGCATCAATAATTTTATCGCCATTAATATCCTCGTAACGGAAGCGTCCCGGAGCAGCATTTGCCTGTGTGGCCGCACCGCTTACCTCTGCGGCAGACTGAAATATTCCGGCAACCTGGTAACCATAAAAAGTATTTAGTGGTTGGTCCACGAAGTTCCTGGTGATATTTGCTCCAATACGATTGGCCTCATTAGCCGGACTATTAAAATCGAAGAATGACTGTCCGTCGTTTGTTATTGCAAGAATCTTGTTATTGTAAGTGGTAAATGTGAGGGTAGAAATTAACCGCCAGTCTTTACTGAGCTTGGCGCGATTAGTAACCAAAATATCGATACCTGTATTCTTCATACTTCCCACATTACGGAACGGAGGATTGTTGGCCGCAACAGCTCCCGCTATACCCTGACCAGCAGGATTATACAATAAGCCTTCAGTTTTACGATTATACCAATCAAACACGATATCAGTGGTATTGTTGAAAAAGGTGGCATCAAAGCCAATATTTGTACTTATGCTTTTTTCCCAGGTTCCCAGGGGGTTGCCCACAAAGGATAGAAAGAATCCTTCCTGGGGGCTGTTTTGTGTACCCGCAACATCATACCATGAACTTTGGCGGTTACTGCCAAAAGTGGTAAAGGCATTGGATGCACTCAGAGCAGCCTCGTTGCCCATTTTACCCCATCCGCCACGAATCTTCAGATCATTGATGAACTTTACATTTTGCATAAACGATTCATCGATTATCCGCCAGCCAAGGCTGAAGGCCGGGAATGTTCCCCATTTGTTCGGGTCAAGAAATTTGGACGATCCATCGCGGCGAACCGTAAATGAAGCAAGATACTTGCGCTGAAAATCGTAATCCACCTTGCCAAAATAGGACAGTGTTGTTACCGGAGTGTAGGCGATACTGCCACCGAGGTTTTGGACGGTACCATTGTTCAGATTGATAAATGGCTGGTAGTTATAAGCGTAATAGCCAGTAGATGCGCCGATGACCTGGCGACCTCCTCCTTTCTGCGCTTCTTCACCAATAACAACATTCAGGTTGTGCGAACCAAAATTCTGCTTATAATTAATTTGATTGGTCCAAATCCAGCTAAAGGTATTTATAAAACCCTCATCGTATGTTGTACGGGCATTGTTCTCGGTATGTTCGTATTCTACATACGGGAAGTTGAAATAGTTGTTATAGTTAAGTCCACCACCAAAGCTGCTGCGGAAAGTGAAGTGACCCAGGAAATCTACTTCGGCAAACACATTTCCAAACAGGTTAGTTCCCCTGTTTCGATTATTTTGATTGCGACTGAGCAGTGCAAGCGGGTTCTTCGCATTACCAAATGTGCCCAATCCGGTGCCGCCGGCTGTACCGGCAAAATCCTTTCCATTTATGGTGTACACAGGTACGGTACTCATGGGCCGGAAGGTTTGGGCAATGATGCTGGCCTCCTGGTTGTTGTTGTTGTCTCCGGTTGATGCATTACCCGGAACGTTCGCATCTGCGTAGCCTATCTGCAAATTTTCACCAATCCTGATTCCCTTGGCTACAGTGAATTCACTGTTTACCCGGGCGGTGTATCGCTTGAAAAATTGGTGGCGGGTAATTGCCTGCTGGTCAAAATAGTTTAGACTCAATAGGTAGCGGCTTTTGTCGTTCATTCCATTGATGCTGATATTGTGGCTCTGAATTGGTGCGGTTCTGGTTACCACATCAAACCAATCAGTCCCCTGACTTGATGGTACAATAATGTACGGGGAATAACCGGGGTCGCCGAGGCGGCCATAATCAAGGCTGTATTTACTGGGATCTACGCCAGGGCTGGAAGAAGTAATAGCCGTACCATTATTTGGCGCACCGCTATAGTAAATATAATCTGGTACAACAGGACTTGTGCCGCTGCCATAAATTGAACCAGAAGTAGGCAAGCCACTATTACGCCTGGCAAGAAAGAGCAATTCGGCTTCCTCCTGGGCATTGAGCAGGTTGAAGCCTTTTCCGGGTTGCTGAACGCCATAGAACATATCATAGGAAACGCTTACTCCCCTTGATTTGCCTCTTTTTGTGGTTATTACAATTACCCCGTTTGAGCCTCTAACGCCGTAAATTGATGCAGAAGCAGCATCTTTCAGCACTTGCATGCTTTCAATATCGTTGGGATTTAAAGAGGCGATGCTACTTGTTTGCACACCATCTACTACGTAAAGCGGATTATTGTTATTAAACGATCCCAAACCACGTATCCTTACAGTGGAGGCCGCACCGGGTATCCCGTTTTCTACAACAGTAACACCAGATGCACGGCCCTGTAACTGCGAAGTGGCATTTGATGCAGGCACGGATTTTAAGTCATTGGCATTAACTACGGATACAGCTCCGGTGATGTCCCTTTTTCTTTGCGTAGTGTATCCTGTAACCACAACTTCATCAAGCCTTTCCACCCCTTCTTCGAGCGCAATGGAAATATTGGATAAGCTACCTACTGAAACTTCCTGAGTTTTATAGCCCACGGCTGAAATAACAAGCGTTGCGTTGTTTGGAACACTGACAGAAAAATTACCATCAGCATCGGTGGATGCTCCATTATTGGAGCCCTTAATCATAACACTTGCGCCCTGGATCGGCGCCTTGGTAACCGGGTTGGTTACTTTACCAGTAACAATTTTTTGGGCAAACGAAAAAAGAGCAAATAAGCTCAGCAAGGTCAGAACACAGATTCGTCTGACGATCCGCAGAAATAGATTTGGCATAGCAACAATTATGGATTGTTAAGAAATACCCAACAAGCATACACAATTATTTCGAGAAACTTATCAAAATTTACGAAGGGGAATAATTTTCCTCTAGTCAAAAAGGTCTCAATAAGTAATAAATTGTTTCTTTAATAAAAAAGTATCAATTTTTGTCAAAATGGTATTGTTCCGGCAGACATTAATTGTGGCGATGCTAGCTTTTATCTAGCATTTAGGTTTCTGCTGACGGATAGAAATGCTGATAAATTTTTAAATGGGTTTCTATTTTGTCTTCCTGTTTGCCCATTTTGTAGATGGTACGCAAATTAATCTGGTGGTCGTTATGTCAGAATGTAGTATGGTAAGTTCGTCGGGATGGACATAACCAAATGATCTGACAAATAAGTTGCCTTGCAGAATCAAAATCACTTTCCGTCAAGGCAACTGTATTAATGGTTTATCTTTTTATTTAGGATCCGGCAAAACGGGAGGGCATCAGCTACTGCAGCTTTCAACTGGCTGTTGATATATGATTCCAATTGAATGAATTGATCTGCCCGGGTAAGTGATAAGGCCTTGCCGATTTTTTTGCAGAATGGTGTGGACCATACAAGGCAATGGCACCAGCCATACATCAGGTAGGCAAGGCGGTACAAGGCAGGGAAAGAGTGTTGAAAATAGATATTGACCGCAACCCGGCAATTGCTCAGCAACTTCAAATACAAGCCGTTCCAACTTTTGCTATTTTCAAAAAGGGAAGGATAGTATGGCGACATTCCGGTATGGCAGATGCTAAGTCGCTACAACATAAACTATTGGAATTTGCATAAAAAAAAGCCGGACCAATTGGTCAGGCTTTTTTAGAAATGATATGCTCGGGTTATTTAACCGGATGTGGGAGAAAAGGCAATTCGTCGGAAACGGCAGCCTTTATCTGATTGTCCAGATAATTTTCTAATTGCAGAAATTGGGCAGCACGAATGGGCGATACAGCCTTGCTCATTTTCTTGAAATATTTGCTTTTAAGTTTGTTCAGGTCCGATTCGTTTTTCAGTACGCCTTTTGCAAGTTCTGTAGCTTTTGCATCAGTCATATTTTCATAATTGTCAGCATAGTTTTTTATAAGTCCCATGCGCGTATCCGAAACACTTTTGCGATCGGAACGGTATTGATCCCAAATGGGCCAAAACTTCTCGGCTTCTGCCGTATTCAGCGAAAGAGCTTCGCCCGAAAGCGTTTTCCACTCTTTACCAAATACTTCACGGATCATATCCATTTCCGACTTTTCCGATTGTGCTCCGGCCGAAAGAAGAAGGACACAAAATGTAAATGCTAGACTAATTTTCTTCATGAGTAATTTTTTTAATGTAAGAGAAATTCTGGTCAAAGGTAGCCGCCCATTTCAACAAAACAATGTCGCCCAGCAAAATGCTGTTCATTTTCAGTAAATGGTAACAAAAGGTATTTACTGTAAATTTTGAAGCGTGACCGGTCGGTTAGGCGCGCTGCCGGGGAGGTCTGTCCATAGTACCTCTTGTAACTTTTGTTAATCTAATTCCCATCCCACCCCAAAGGTCAAAATAAAGTCGGTTTCATTGCCTGGGATGGCTGGCCGGTTGTCATAGTTTACTGTGCCTCCGAACTTAATGTAAAAATCACGCGGCAGATCATATTTCAAATCAATCTTAATGTCAGAACGCCATCTTTTGTTTTCTGTAAGGCTGCGGTAAACAAATGCATTGGCAAGGAAATTAAGATCGCCTATATCAAATAAGTTCAATTCCGAAGCGGCAAAAAATTCGAGACTATTTCTTGATGATGTTTGGTTAGAAAAGTTCTCGTTGTTGATGTTTAAACCACTGCCCGCGCTCCAATACTTTCTATTAGTGTGCATGACGTATTTGCCAATGCCAACCTTGCCTGTTGTACGCAATTTTATAGCCTGTTCGGTATTGGCCAGAAAATTGATACCCATGCTTAGAAACCAATCTTTGGGCAGGAAATATTGGGAGCTGATACCGCCATCAAGGCGTTGGGTTCTTTCCACGCTATCCTGAATTGATGTGAGCGCCTGACCGTAGGCATCGAATGTCATGTGGTTGCCTGTGTAACCAAGCGCTATTTTGGCATTAAACTGTCGGAGATTGTTGGCTTTGGTCAAATTAAGCCCTGCATCCACAGATGCCCTCATCCTGCTGATAAAAGATTCCTTCAAGCCTTTTAAGTAGACAATTTGCCTCACCGGTACATAAAACGACTGGTCTGTTGTTACTTTTCCACTCACACCAATAATGTGGACGGTGTCGGTAAGTTCCTGCGCATATAACGTTCCCGTGATGCGTTGCCCGTTGGACAGCGTAATTAAAAACTGGCTGGATGATCGCAGGCTTTTCACTTTGGTCCATTCCACCGCAAAATCTTTGTCAGAGTAATTTGTTTCGATGGTCACCACACCTCTGTCCAGCGACTTTATTTCGCCAATCATAAGGTTGCCTGCCTTAAAAAACAGGGTATCCTTATTGCTTTGTGCATAAGCAGCAGGTGCCAATGCTGCTGCCAACCAAAATGTGATTACTAACGGGAAGTATTTCATAGGTTCGAGGTGTAAAATACCTGAAGAACAACAATTATGCATGGCTTTTGCGCTTGAAGCAAGGTAGTGATTGTTGCATTTCAACCAAACCAAGCAATCGGTTTAAGGCTAAAGGACACTGGCATAGCAAACGCCATAAAACTTGCATAACGGTAAACGAACCGGCATTAATATGCTCTTGCAAATAGTACCCGCCCGCCCGCCGGTTTACCGGTAAGTACGCAAAGGCCGCTGCTGCTGTCTGCTTCCAGCGGAATGCACCGAATGGTGGCCTTTGTAAGGTCTTTGATTTTTTCCTCGGTTTCGCTGCTGCCATCATATCGGGCACTAACAAAACCGCCCTTGGTATCAAGAATATTTACAAAACTGTCCCAATCATCGGCTTCGGTTATCATGCCGTTGCGGAAATCAAGGGCCCGTTTGTACAGGTTTTGCTGAATATCGTTGAGCAACTGACTGATGTAAATCGCCAATCCATCCATGCTTACGGTCATTTTCTCCTTTGTGTCTCTTCTGGCTACCTCCACGGTATTATTTTCCAGATCGCGATTGCCAACTGCTACACGCACAGGCACACCCTGCATTTCGTATTCAGCAAATTTCCAGCCGGGACGGTTGTTTTCGTTGTCATCAAACTTCACCGAAATTCCCGCCATACGCAATTCTGCCAGCACCGGAGCCATTCTAGACCTGATAACATCTAACTGATCTACACCTTTAAATATGGGTACCAGAACGACCTGAAGAGGGGCAATGCGCGGTGGCAGTATCAGTCCGTCGTCATCGCTATGTGCCATCACCAAAGCGCCAATCAGTCTTGTGCTTACGCCCCAGCTTGTGGCCCAAACATGGGAGAGCTGATTGTTTTTATCTGAAAATTTCACATCGAACGCTTTGGCGAAGTTTTGCCCCAAAAAATGCGAAGTGCCTGCTTGCAAAGCTTTGCCATCCTGCATTAATGCTTCAATGCAAAAGGTTTCGACGGCACCGGCAAATCGCTCATTTTCAGTTTTGCTACCCTTTATTACCGGCAGTGCCATATAATTTTCTACAAATTCGGCATACACTTCAAGCATTTGGCGGGCTTCGGCCATTGCTTCCGCTTCTGTGGCATGAGCGGTGTGGCCTTCCTGCCACAAAAATTCAGCGGTGCGCAAAAAGAGCCGGGTGCGCATCTCCCAACGTACCACATTGGCCCATTGGTTGATGAGTATAGGCAAATCGCGATAGCTCTGAATCCAGTCTTTATAGGTATTCCAGATGATGGCTTCACTGGTAGGCCGTACCACCAATTCTTCTTCCAAACGCGCTTCGGGATCTACAATTAGTTTGCCTTTGTTTTGGGGGTCGGCTTTTAGCCGGTAATGGGTAACTACCGCACATTCTTTGGCAAATCCCTCTGCGTTCTTCTCCTCGGCCTCAAACAGGCTTTTGGGCACAAACAGCGGGAAGTAGGCATTTACATGTCCTGTTGCTTTAAACATTTTATCCAGCACATCACGCATGTTTTCCCAAAGGGCAAATCCGTACGGCTTAATAACCATACAGCCCCTTACAGCGCTATAATCCGCTAATCCGGCTTTCAAAACAAGATCGTTATACCATTGCGAATAATCTTCCGCTCTGGGTGTTATGGCCTTTCCCATACAATTGTTGAATTTCAGTTTGTAGTATTTTCCCTGATTCCTATTGGTCAGGGGGGCTGCGAAAATAAGGGCTTAGGTTTTTAGGTGCCAATTAACATAAATGGGTAGTCAACTGGCTTTTTGTAAAGAAAATATTAGCTTTTAGCACCAATTGTAAATAATATCTTTACTTCAACTAATTGTAGGAGCTATGAAAAATTATCTTTCTCTACTTGTTGCGTCAGCTTTTTTGCTGGGTGGTTGCAGTTCCGCTTTCAAAGCCAGCCAAACGCCCGATGATGTTTATTACAGCTATGGCAACGAAAAGAACAGCGCTATAGAGGCAAAGCAAAATGCAGAAGATGAATATGTAAGTTATTGGGGTGCTGCCGAAGAAAACTATTTGCGCATGAAAGTGCGGGATAGCGATCGTTGGAGTTCAATTGATGACCTAAATTATTGGTATGGCTACGATGCACGTTTTGGCTATAACAATCCTTATATGTTCAACAATTGGAGCATGAACAACAGCTTGCGCTGGAATCTGAATTATGGTAGCTCGATGTGGATGCCAGGTAATAATTCATGGTACTGGAACAATCCCTTTAGCTGGGGTTGGAACTCATTTTACAATTCATGGAACAATCCATATTGCTGGAATACTTTGCCAGTAGTTGTAAATAAATTCCCTACCAATTCTGCGCTCAATACAGTTACCTCAAGCAGCCGTGCAGACCTGCGCAATTATTACAATACGCAATACCAGCGCGGATACACCAATTCTGTTTTCGATCAAAAAGGAAACAGGTTTAGCGGTTATTCCGGCGATACGTACAGGTCGGTAAACAATGGTAGCAACAATAACAGCAGTTGGAGCAGGCCTAGCCGTACTTTTGAAGGATCATCATCTTCCTCCTCTTCGGGAAGTACGCGTACCTCTGGTAGTTCAAGTTCTTCATCAAGCAGCAGCAGCGGAAGAACCAATAGTCGCGGCGGCAATTAAAACACAATAAAAAAAGGGTAGTCAGCCTAATAGCGGGCTACTTTTTTTATTCCCCTTACTTTTTTCAATTTTCTATTCTGCACAGTTAATAATTGTTGCTTATGAATAAGTATTTGCTTTCTCTGGCTACATTATTTGTGGTTGCCCTTGCGGCAGAAGCACAAACGCCCGATGATGCCTTACGCTACGGATTTCCGTTAATGGGAGGTACAGCGCGTAACATGGCCATCGGCGGTGCCATGGGTTCTTTGGGTGGCGATATTTCGGCATCGCACATCAATCCTGCCGGACTTGGTATGTTCAAAAACAGGGAAGTTGTGCTATCACCCAATTTTAATTTCATCAGCAATAAGTATGATTATTTGGGTAGTGAAGACAAAAGCAAAAGCAACGGCATTGGCTATGGTACAAGCGGTGTTGTGTTTGGCCACGGGGTTAATAGCAGAACAAGGAACAGCCGTGGCTCTGCCTTTGCCATTACCATCAATAGTTTAGCCAACTACCGTAATCTGGTTACTTACAATGGTGTAAACACTCAATCCTCGTGGAGCGAGCAATATGTAGAACAATTGGTCCGCGATCGTGCCAGTATTGATGCAGCCGATAACAATTACATCTTTGGGTCAAGCCTTGCCTTCAGAAGTTTTTTGGTGGACACGCTTGCGGGACAAAATGGTACGCTCATTGGCTACCAAAGTCTGGTGCCCGTAGGGGGACCTGGTAGCGCAGGTGTGTTGCAAACTAACAATATTGAAACCCGCGGCACGGCAAATGAACTTGCCATAGGCTTCGGTACCAACAGCATGGATAAATTACACTTTGGCTTAAGTGCAGGTATCCCATTTTATTTTTTCGAGAAGAATCAGACATATCAGGAGGAAGATATATCAGGCAACAACGACAACGATTTTGGTTCTTTTGATTTCGTAGAAAAATACCGAACCACGGGTGTTGGTTTTAACCTGAAAGCCGGCGTCATTTTTCGGCCTGTGCAACGCCTGAGGCTGGGCTTTGCATTTCATACACCCACATGGGCTTCTATGCGCGACGAGCAATCAGCGAGCATGACTACCAATTCTGAAAACTATATCAGGAGAGTTTATCCTAATCTGAACTTGCCATCTGTAAACACCATTACAAGCGATGAACTCAAAGGAACCAGCCTTGCCGGTGAATATGATTACAGGCTTCAGACACCCTACAGGTTGCTGGGTAGTTTCAGCTATGTACTTAATGAAGTGAAGGATGCCAAACAGCAAAAGGGATTTATTACTGCGGATATTGAATTTGTCAACTACCGCAGTACCCGCTTCCGTTCAATGGATACGGAGAGTTTTGATGATGTGACTTATTATGACGAAGTGAATGACATTATTAAGGACCGCTTCAAAGGCGCATTCAATTTTAAAGTTGGCGGTGAATTGAAATTTAATACCCTCATGGCACGCCTTGGCTTTGCCCATTACGGTAGTCCCTATGCAGACAGTTTTCTCAAGAACACGAGAACCTTGCTGAGTGGTGGTCTTGGATACAGATACGGAGGTATGTTTATTGATGCTACTTATGTACATGGCATCTATAAGAGCACGCAACCTGTGTACCTTTTGCAGGATAAAGCAAGCCCGGTTGCCGATGGACGCAATACCCTTGGACAGGTGGTAGTAACCCTGGGCTTTAAAATTTAGCTGGATGATGTAAGCGCTTAGCCGGTTGAAAGACCGAATGCCTCAATGCTGTTCACCATTTGAGATGTTGCATGGGGTTCCAGCCAAATGACTTCTTCCATTTTGCGAAACCAGGTTAGCTGCCGTTTGGCATATTGGCGTGTATGCACCTTTATTTGTTCCTGCGCTTCCTTAAGTGAAATTTTACTTTCAAAATGATCGAATAATTCTGTGTACCCTACGGTTTGCAACGCTTGCAAATGGCGGTAGGCATAAAGGCTTCTTGCTTCGTGCTCCAAACCTTTAGCCATCATAAGTTCCACGCGGCTATTAATTTGAGCATGCAATTGCGGCTTTGGTACATACATACTAAAAATCAGCACATCAAAATTTCTGGCTTCGTTCGCCACATGTCTAAACGATAGGATAGACCTGCCCGTGCTGCGTATAACTTCAAGCGCACGAAGCATGCGATGCGGATTTTGCATCTCGCCTGACGACGCATATAGGGGGTCGAGCATATTCAGTTCATTCGCAAGCCAATCGATACCCTTTTCCTGATAAGAACTTCTTGCTTCAGTTCTGATGGCTTCGTCCACATCGGGCATTGGGTGCAACCTGCCTAGTATGGCATTAAGGTACAAGCCTGTACCACCTGTAGCTATTACCAAACGATGCCGGGTAAAAAGATCGGTAAGCTTTTGCAATGCAAATTGCTCATACAGCCCGGCGTGCATAGGTTCATGCATACTATGGCTGGCAATAAAATGGTGCGGCACTGCGGCAAGTTGCGCTTCATCGGGGCGTGCTACCCCTATGCATAATTCCTTAAAACATTGTCTGCTATCGAAACTGAGTATTTCAGTACTAAAATGCTGTGCAAGGGCAATACTGCATTGCGTTTTTCCGGATGCAGTTGGGCCGGCAATTACCACTAGAAGAGGTTTTTTCATGGTGCCGGATAATAGTCCTATTCATCATCGCCCTCATCGGCTATTAGTTCGTTGCTGTCATCATCATCATCGCTGCCGCCCCCGCCGTCTCCATCATCGCCCTCTACGCCAAATCCTTCGCGGCTTGCAAGGTCATATTTCTCTTCCATTTCCTGAAACTTGGGGCCTAGCATGCCCCGGGTGCCGTATTGCTGCGGGCCTATGCCTTCTTTGCGTACCACAGCAGGGTAGGTAAGTTTGCTGCTTTCCTCCTTACTCACGTTAATCAGCTCAACAAGAAATGTCCAGTTTTTAATGAAGTCGTATATAAAAATGAAACGCTGATTGGTATACTTTACTTCTTCCGCTACACGGGTTTCTTCCATCAGCAATGGCGCTACTGTGTAGGTTACATCTTCGTACGCTTGCAGCGAAATAGCGCGTCCTCGTTGCCAGTTGTCGTTACTGCGGTAAAAAGTTGCCTGATGCTTATTATCAAAGTCGAAGGATTGCAAAATAGTCATGCACAGATCCTTAAAGCTTTGGGTGTGGCGGATGGCGATATCGCGGTATACGCTTTCGTCTTCCTCGAGGTATATTCTGAATTTAAGTTCAGCCATTGCTAAGTTTTGTGTTTGATGGCGGCCAGTTGCTACAATCGGCCGTTACAAAGAAAAGGGTTTCTCGTTTTATGCTTTGTCCGCCAGACCTTCGGGTGAAGCTATACCGCTTGCTGTTTCGGTTAAAAATTGCAACGAAGCTTCACGCTCATTTGGAATTACGCCATCCAATATGGCATCTCTTAACGCTGTTTTTAAAGTACCAACTGTTTTGCCGGGCCGCAGGTTGAACAATGACATTATTTCATTGCCGTCAACGGGGGGTTGCCAGTTTCGCATTTTGTCTTTTCCCTCAACCTCTTCTGCCCGTTTTTCTACCCAATCAAAATTGGCGAGATACTTTTTAACCTTAAACGGGTTTTTACTGGTGATATCGGCGCGGCACAGTGTCATCAGGTCTTCATATTGATCGCCGGCATCAAACAACAACCTGCGCACTGCAGAATCTGTTATGTTTTCTTTGGTAAGCGATATAGGGCGTAAATGCAACTCTACCAACTTGCGCACATACCGCATAGGCTCGGCAAGCGGCAGTTTTAGCTGTGCAAATATTTTGGGCACCATGCGGCCTCCCACCACTTCATGGCCATGAAAGGTCCAGCCATGCCCTTCTTCAAATCGCTTGGTGGCAGGTTTGGCTATATCATGCAAAATAGCTGCCCAGCGCAACCAAACATTATCGGTATGCTCACTTATATTATCCAGCACCTGCAGGGTATGGTAAAAGTTGTCTTTATGTCCCTTGCCATCCACATATTCAGCGCCCGCCAGGGCAGTCATTTGGGGGAAAATAATATCCAGCAAACCGCTCTTGTACAGCAAATCAAAACCCCGTGAGGGTACAGGGCTCATTACAATTTTATTCAGCTCGTCGGTTATCCGTTCTATAGAAACAATCTTGATGCGCTCCTTTTCCTGCTGAATAGCGGCAAAAGCCATGGCATGAATATGAAAGCCCAGTTGGCTGGCGAATCGTATGGCCCGCATCATGCGCAGCGGGTCATCGCTAAAGGTGGCCGCAGGTTCCTGAGGTGTTCGAAGCATGCCATGCCTAAGGTCCTTCATGCCATTGAAAGGATCGAGCAATTTGCCATAATCGGCGGTATTCAGGCTAATGGCCATGGCATTTATGGTAAAGTCGCGGCGCAACTGATCGTCCTCCAATGTGCCGGCACTTACCTCGGGTTTTCGGCTATGGAGGCTGTAACTTTCTTTGCGGGCGCCCACAAACTCTATATCCCAGCCATTAATGGTAAACTGCGCAGTACCAAAATTTTTAAAGTAATTGACCTTAGGGTTTTTAAGCAACAAGGCGGCTGCAGCCTTTGCCAATTCAATACCATCGCCAAGGCATACGATATCGATATCCTTACAAGGCCGGTCCAGCATTTTGTCGCGTACGAAGCCGCCCACCAGCCAGCAAGGGATGCCTAATGATGCGGCTGCTTCGCCTATTTTTCGCAGCAGCAGCGATTCTTCCTTTTGTAGCGCTATATCCATTCCTGATAAACTAAATGGCAATTAGAGTTGATGAAAAATTGCCAATACTGCAAACAAACATGAAATGATGTAAATCAATTGGCAAAACTGCCTTTGCCGAAGGCTAAAAATAAAAGCCCTGCAGCACAAATTTTCCATTGCTGTACATGAGCGCCGGCGCAGGAAGCTTAAAAGCATTGGCAATAAAGAATACCGTGCGCAACCATTTCTTATTGGTTTTTATGCGGGTAAAATCAATATCGGGGGCCAGGTACCATTGCCGGTGACGGGGTATATCGGTTCGGTCGTATAGGGTACCATCCGCCTCGTCTGTCCAGATATTATTTTCAGCACCCATCATGCCCGAAGCACCATAACCTACGGCCACATTCAACCAGGCCGGTATTTTACTATCGGGGAAAAAGGCCCGAAGGTTGCCACTGAGCCAATAAGTTTGGCCGTTATAATCTTTAAGCATTCGCTCATACCATGAGTTTCCAAACAGTTCATCCGAACGCATATTGAGTTGTTCATCCTCGTATTGCTGCCGGTGAAAGCTGAATTTGAAGGAAATGCGCTGCTCACCCCAGCCTAACTGCTGGCCCAAAAACAAAGTGCTGCCACCAATATTAGCCGCAATATCCCCCCAACTCCAGCCCCATTCGTCGCTAAAGCCATCTAATATTTCAATGGTGGTAAGAAAAGCAAAGCCACTTGCCGCACCCAGCCAGGCCTGCTGTTTTGGGTTCATACCCGCCCATCGCCACGACGCAGCGCTTGCACGTCCCAATTGGTACGCACTCCAGGCATGCCCTACTTTATCTACCTGCAGCCACTCGTGGCTGTCGTTAAAGGTGTGAAAGTCGGAGCGAGGATAGTCTTTATACCATGCCTCATTTAATACAATCAGCGTGCCGGTATAAGCCGCCACATGCAGGCTTCCCATCAACCATTTGCGTCCATTGCCTACGCTGCTGTCCGTGTTTTGTAAGGCAAATGATTTCGGCATGTCTGCCGACAATTGCCCATTAAACAAGGTAAAACTGCCTGCTGCAACCGTTGATTTCGGTTGTAGTTTTTCAGTTGCTTCGCCCCATTGCGCCACCGAAATTTGAGCAACGGCAAGACCTAAGCAGACCCCAAAAACCCGAATTACTTTTTTGCCAGCCTGTGTACCTGCCATGCCGGCAAAAGTCAGGTAAAATTTGAGGGCAACAAAAAATCAACGCATAGCTAACAGTTGCTGCTATCCGTTTGGGATTAGCCTGTTATCTTTCCGCCCCATCAATAAACTAAAATTGTACCGCTATGGAGCAGGCTACTGTACTTAAGATAAACCAATGGCTTGAAGGCAATTACGACGAGAATACCAAGAATGCCATAAAAGCCATGCAGCAGGGCGATCCAAAGGAGTTGGAAGATGCTTTTTACCGCAACCTGGAGTTTGGTACCGGAGGTTTGCGTGGCATAATGGGAGTTGGTACTAACCGTATGAACCGCTACACTATTGGCATGGCTACACAGGGTTATGCCAACTATCTTAAGCAATCATTTGGCAACGATATCAAAATAGCAGTGGCACATGATAGCCGCAACAACAGTCGATTTTTTGCCGAAACCGTAGCGCAGGTAATGGCCGCCAATGGTATTAAAGCCTATTTGTTCGATGATTTGCGCCCGACGCCGGAGCTCAGTTTTGCCATACGCCATTTGGGCTGCAAGGGTGGAGTAGTGTGCACCGCAAGCCATAACCCTAAAGAATACAACGGCTATAAAGCCTATTGGGAAGATGGAGCCCAATTGGTACCGCCACATGATAAAAACGTCATCGGCGAGGTGGAGAAAATTCTGAGTCCGGAAGATGTAAAATGGGAAGGCAATGAAGATTTGATAATTCCCGTTGGCGAGTTGCTTGACGAAGCTTATACTGAAATGGTGAAGAGCCTCAGCGTTTACCCCGACGTATGCAGCAGGCAGCACAACCTCAAAATTGTATACACCAGCATACACGGCAGCGGCATAAAACTGGTTCCAAGGGTATTGGAGAGTTTTGGGTTTACCAACCTGCATATCGTGGCCGAACAGGCGCATCCCGATGGTGACTTTCCTACCGTGCGCAGTCCTAACCCCGAGGAGAAAGATGCCATGAACCTGGGATTGAAGCTTGCCAAGGAATTGGATGCCGATATACTATTGGGCACCGATCCGGATGCCGACCGGGTAGGCATTGGGGTAAAAGATACTGATGGCAATTGGGTACTGATGAATGGCAACCAAACTGCTGTGCTGGCTTTTAATTATCTAATTGAAGCCAGAAAGGCAAAGGGAATTGCGCAGCCAAACGATATGGTAATTAAAACCATTGTTACCAGCGATATGATAAACCGATTTGCGGCGGCCAATAATGTGGCCTGCTACGATGTGCTTACCGGGTTCAAGTATATCAGCGAATTAATAAGAGAAAAAACCGGCAGCGAACATTACGTTATTGGCGGTGAAGAAAGCTATGGTCTTATGATAGGTGATAAGGTTCGCGATAAGGATGCGGTAAGCGCCGTAGCCCTCCTATGCGAAATGGCGGCATATGAAAAGGACAAAGGCCGTAGCCTCTACCAAAAATTGCTCGATTTGTATGTGCAGCATGGCTGTTTTCAGGAACACCTGATAAGCATTACCAAAAAAGGCATGGATGGACAGAAGGAAATTGCAGCTATGATGGAAAAATATCGCAGCAATCCACCGCAGCAACTGGGCGGAACCCCTGTTCAAACTTTGCTTGATTATGAAGCAAGCCAGGGCAGGCATTTGCATAGTGGCGAAACCTTCGCCATTGATTTACCAAAAAGCAATGTGCTACAATTTTTACTGGAAGATGGCAGTAAAATAAGTGCCCGCCCCAGCGGCACAGAGCCCAAGATTAAGTTTTATTTTAGTGTAAATGCACCGCTGGATAGTGCAGCAAACTACCCTGCTGTACAGCAAAAATTAATGGATTACATAAATGCCATAATAGCCGACATGGCTTTGTAGCCAAGGCAATATCAACATGAGGATTTTGAACGATACGGCCCTGCACAAAGGCATGCGCAAGAAGTTGGTGGACATTATCAGGCAAAAGGGCATCAGGGATGAAAAAGTGCTGGACGCCATTTTGTCGATACCGCGACATTATTTTCTCGATTCCGTGCTCGATAAATATGCGTATGAAGACCGCGCCTTTCCTATTGGCGAAGGGCAAACCATAAGCCAGCCCTACACCGTAGCCTACCAAACCGAACTGCTGCAGGTTAAACCTTTCGATAAGATTTTGGAGATAGGTACCGGTAGTGCATACCAGGCCGCAGTGCTTGGTCATTTGCAGGCAAAAGTGTATACCATTGAGCGGCAGAAGGGTCTTTTCGAATATCGAAAGGCTCATTTTCCTCTGGCATCCCGGTATCCTAATATCAAATTTTTTTATGGTGATGGTTTCCTGGGCTTGCCAGCCTATATGCCTTTTGATAAAATTTTGGTAACCGCAGCTGCTCCGTTTGTACCACAGCCCTTGCTTAACCAGTTGAAGCCCGGCGCATTCTTAGTAATCCCGGTTGATGAAGGCGAAGGCCAAAGAATGAAACGCATTACCAAGCATGCAGATGGCAGTATTAGCGAAGAGTTATTCGACTACTTTAGGTTTGTGCCCATGCTGGAGGGCAAGCAAAACGGCAATATGTATTAGGCACAAAAAAACGCAGGTTTGTAAGCCTGCGTTTTTGGTTGGATCATGTATTCTTTTTACATGCCTTGCATGCCTTCACGCATACCTTCCATTTCGCCTTTCATATTCTTTCTGCGGAAAAGGCTGGTATCCATTTTACCGAATCGGTACTGGAATTGCAGACGGAATATCTGCGGATCGCGGCGGCGCTGCAAACTTTGAACAAAGAAATCGCTGCTGGTGCTGGCATCATAAATTCTGGTGCGCAGCACATCATTCACACTGAGCGTAAGCGAACCGCGGTAGCCCGGTGCATTTTTTGCTTTGATGATATCTTTCTTTACGCTTAAGTCGATGCCGTAATTAGGATTTACAAAACCATTGCTACCGGCTGCCTGATTGCCGCCAAAAGGGCCTCGGCCAAAGCCACCGGAACCACCTACCGGCAACACTGTTTTAGATTGATAGTCGCCATTTAGCTGCCATGTCCAGTCGTTATTTTTACCCATTTTGTAGGTCATTGTCGCTTTTACAAAAAAGCTAAACTGACTATTGTTTAAATCCTGTTCCAGATTTTCACTGTTAATGCTGGCGTTGTAAAAGTTGGCATTGGTAATCATGTCAAAACGCTTCGACAATTTGTTGGTGCTGGTAAACTCTATACCGTAACTCGTACTGCTGTTGGCATTCACCCATGTATTGTAAATAGCACTATCGCCGGTTACTGGATTAAGACCTTTGTATTGATAGCGGGTGAGCAGGTTGGTGGTGTACTTATAATAACCTGATATTAAAATGTTGTGGTTATTATTAAAGCGGCGCGTATAATTCGCTTCAAAACTGTTGGTAAATTCAGGGCTAAGATCAGCATTGCCCACACTAAGATTCAGGGGATCGGTGTAGTCGATAAAGGGAATCAACTGAAAGAAATTGGGACGTTGTACCCTGCGCGAATAGTTGAACTGTACATCGCTGTTATCATTGACAGCGTAGCTCAGGAACGCACTTGGAAATAGCGACAAAGGAAAGTCTACACTAAAGCTCGAGTCGGCCGATTTGAGTTCGCCATCGTAGTTACTGCTTTCTGCACGAAGACCGGCGTTATATCCCAGTTTCCCGGCTTTGCCGGTAATAGTGGTATAAGCGGCATACACCCTGTCGGTAAATTCATAATTGGCACTTATGCTTTCGCGCAGCACATAATCACCCAAATTATAATCGTAGATATAGTTTAGGTTATCAGTAATAAAAGTTCTTACCTGTCCACGAAGGCCGGCTTCCAGTTTCAAATCTTTTTTGATAGGGTTGGCAAAGTCTGTTTGGGCTACAAGGAAATTGCTTCCACCATCGGATGTTGTTTTTTGGATCAGGGGACGGTCCTTGGGCGATAGGTCGGCATTGAACATCTGATTATTGAAATTGCTTTCGCCACCGCTGCTGGCGTCGTTCCAGTTCACGTCTGCTGTAAGTTCTTGGCCAGGCTTTGCAAACAAATGTTTATAAGCAACTGAAACACCCGCGTTGCGGAAAAATCTGTCGGCATCGGTTTCACGAATACCGGTTTCTTTTTTGATAGGATTATAGAAAGTATCGTAGCGCATGCGGTTGGTTTCGTCGGTATTAAACTGTCCGCGTACATAGCTGCCGGAGAAGGTGAAAGTGTTTCTGTTATCAGCCAGAAAATCAAATCCGGCCCGCCCAAAGCCAAAATATCCGGTGCTTATATTCTTAATGTCCTGATCGATAATTGAACCGGGAGTATTGCCGCTTGGATAATAGTAGGTATTGATATCGGACCAGCTATAGGTTTTGCGGGCGTTGAAGCTAGCGTTAGCAAAGGCATTAATCTTACCCTGCCGGAAAGCAATATCACCACCAAAATTGGGTGCCAGCCGCGAATCAATACCCGCACGAATGGTACCATTGTAGCCCGGTTTCTTATTCTTCTTGAGCAGCACATTCAAAATGGCTGCATTACCGCCCGATGCATCAAATTTGGCAGAAGGGTTAGTAATTAATTCTACCGATTGAATATCGTCGGCCGGAATTTGCTCCAGCGTAAGCGTAGTGGGGCGCCCGTCAACAAACAGCACCGGGGTGGCATTACGCACTTTTACATTGCCGTCTATATCTACATTAACACTGGGTATCTGCCGCATGATGTCAATGGCAGTAGATCCTGAGGCAGAAAGGGTTTTATCTACATTAAAAACGCGCCGGTCTACCTGAAGCGTCATCGCTGGTCTGCTGCCGGTTACGGTAACGTTATCCAGCATTTTGGCATCTGCCTTCATTTTTATATTGCCTAAATCTTTATCGGCAAGCGCTGCCATCTTGCTCATATCGCCACCCACTGCATTACGAATTATTTCCATAGGGTTGGGTGCCGGCTTTGCGTCTTTGCCTTGCTGTTGCTTGCCCATTTCGGCAAAAGCAGCCATCAATTTCTGTTGCATTTCGGGGGTGAGGAAAGAAACCTTTTCCTTATAGCCTTTGAATCCGATTGCAGATACCTGCAGGCTGTAATCGCCCATAAAAGGTACATTTTCTATGGAGAAGTCACCATTGGCATTGGTCAAAAAGCCGCCTACTATGGAGTCTTTGCGGGTACGGGTGGCACGGTCGAATACTGCTGAAACCAATGTTACCGTGGCAGCGTCAAGACCTTTGCCCGAGGCTTCGTCCACAATTTTGCCGTAAAACCGGCCGCTTTGCCCCATGCCGGCGCCACCACGCATGGGTGGCTGTGCCTGAAGCGCATTAAAAACGAGGAGGAGTGTGACGGTTACGATGAATTTGATTTTCATAAAAAGTTAGTGATTGTTCTAAACTGAAATGTCATGACAATTTGATGACAGTTATGTTTGACGCCTATACAGCCTCGACCCATGTTCCACCATCGTTAAAGTTTGCTAAACGCACAGAGGCAATAAGAAAGGTGTAAACAGAAAGCCCTGGGTAGGGCTTCTTTTGTGGCGTAATTATCAGTAAATCAAGTAGTTGTACCTTATTGGCTGACTGTTGCAGAAGTCGTTTTTTAGCTGCAGGCAGGTTTATACAGCAAATCGTTAAATATCAACCCGGAAGCGTAAGCAGGGTGATGGCTACTTGTACCGCCCCAATCAAAAAACCCAGAATGGCGCCAATGATTTCGATGAATCTGAACTCCCGCGACATTATTTGCGTCAGAATATCCTCCAACTTAT
>JAHEMO010000103.1 GCA_024643625.1 Chitinophagaceae bacterium | reverse complement strand
GCACCTGTACCGCCAAACAGATCAAGAGTTTCCATGTCTTCAAAATCAATTTGATTTTGCAGGATATTAAACAGGCCTTCCTTTGCAATATCAGTAGTGGGTCGGGTGTGTGGCATTTTTGCCGGCGGCTTAATCTTTCGCCCGCCAAATTTACCACTTATTATACGCATGAGGTTACTATGTTTTAGCGGATCAGGCCTCCGATTTTTGCAGCATGAAAGATTGCAAATAGGTGAAATAATGCGCAGGAATCTGATCGGTTTCAACAGGTTGTGCACCGTGCCAAACTACATGGCCAAAAAAACGGCTTATCTGTTTCATTACCTGGCCATCTGTAGCCAGGCGGCCACTGATGATGAGTGGTGTTGTTGCAGGGTCAATACCATGTATGCGGCAGCGGTCGAGCAATGCATAGGTGAAACTATCGCCGGCCGAGAGCGGGATATTTTGCACATGCTGCAATCGGCCATGGTTATACACAGTAATCCAGGCTTTGTCGGCCACGGCCAATAACGACAGACAAGGCTCGGGTTTATGATCATTGGCCAATAATTCATGGAGCACATGCCTGGCGGTGACAATGGCAAATCGCTCCGTGAAAAAATGCCAAACCGTCTCCGGCATTTCCCAATGAATCATAATGCGATGCTCTGTAGGATGCGCAAATACCTGCTGCTGTGCTGCTTCGCCGTGCCAAAACTTGAACTCTGCAGTAGCCCGGTTGCTGTCCCAAACGGCCTGCGGTACAGCCGAGGCGCGGCCGCTGGCACTAATTAGGGTTAGCGGAATATCGGTACGATGAATAAGCGAAGAAGCTGCTAGCAGTGACGCTGCACCATCTTCCAAATTGCCCTGCCAATCCACCTGCAGCATTTCCAGCGCATCAAAACTGCCGCTTTGCATATCGGCTTGCCCCAATACCAATCCGGATTCGTGCCACTCTGCTATCATTTGCTTTTGGGCAGCATTGTACGGGGCGCTTTGGTTGCCTTCATATGTAAACACCATGGATACCATCTGCGCAAACCTAACTTTTCTGGATATTCACCGGCCGATTTTATATGGTCAAATTTATTTTCAATACAAAAAACCAGTTTTTCTTTTGGGTAACAGGTTATGCCTTAATTGTTTTTGGCGCCTGCCTTCCCGAGGCGCAATGGCAATTGGGTGGCGAGGTTTTTTCCACCACATTGGCCACGCAATGGACGGGCTACCTGTTGCTGTCGGCCTGCCTTTTGGCCGTGGTATGGCAGAGTTTGCATTGGCGCCGGCGAAAGCTGGTATCGTTTTGGGCTTCGCTGCTTTGCGGAGGCTACGCTGCCGGCTTTGCCTTATTTAAGTGGTTCCGTTTTGGGGCCCTGAGTCATGATTTTCAGGCAATTGACGCCCAAACCTCAATGGCAGTGCGTAGTGGTGCCGGCCTTGTGTTGGTATTTTGCGGGGGGCTCATTTTGCTGGTATTGGCTGTTGGCAGGCTTCGCAGGCTTCCGGAGCCTTGATTGGTACAGGCCATTTTATACCTGCGCATGGGTCCACGGGGCATTTGTTTATACACATGCGTGTATGAAACCATTGAAATTCACTTGTTTGCCTCCGATTATCTTTGAATGAGATGGCGAAAAAGCGTGTAACGAAAAAGAAATCTACCAGTACAAATAATAAAGCAGAGCAGCCGGGCAAGAGTTCCTTTAAGGCCTTGCTGAGGGATGAGCGTACCCACAAAATCACGGGATTTTTCCTCTTGTTGCTGGGTGTGCTCATGGTGCTGGCCATGGGCAGCTATATGCTTACCTGGCAGCAGGATTTTGACAAATTGCAGTCCGTTGGTAATAGTTTCTTCTTTGATATGGGTATCAAAGTCGCCAATTTGTTGGGTAGGGTTGGAGCATGGTCGGCATTTCAATTGATGCACAATGGGTTTGGCGTTGGCGCTTTTTTGCTGGCTTCCATGCCCATGGTATGGGGCATTAACCTGCTGGCGGGCAGGCCCTATTTTTCCTGGTTTCGCAATTTTCGTTTTGTGCTCTTGGGCACAGTGCTACTAAGTGTTTGCGCCGCTTTTTTTCTGAGCGGCAGCGATTTTGCCTATGGCGGCGCTTTTGGCAAGTATGCCAGCGAAGCCTTACAAAGATTACTGGGCAGCATTGGCACCGGCCTGCTTTTGGCATTGGCTGTGCTGGGCTGGATTATCTGGAAATTCAATCCCGCCATTCGTATACCGGAAAAAGAAAAACTGGTACCCCGCATAAATATTCCGCTGCGCAAAGAGGAAAAAGAGACACCGGTTTTACCGGTTCCTGTGGCAGAGGATGCACCGGCTGTTACCCACCCACCGCTAACAGCTGTTGAAGCTTCGGTGCCAGTGGCGGCAACATCAGCTGCTGCCGCAGAGGGTATGACGGTGAATGACATGCTGCGACAAGCTTCGGCCAATCAGTTGAAAGAAGATGGCGGCGTGGTAGTGATAATGCCAAAACCTGAGCCTGTACCCACTGATGTGCTTACCAATTTTGGTATGCACGAAGAGGATCAGGCGCCGGTAACAGCGCCGGAAGTCCCAGCCAAAAATGAACCTGACACTCGCGGGCCGGAGCCAGTGGCAGAAATTGAGCCTATACCTGTGCCTAAGGCCAAAAAGCCGCTGAGCGAAGACCTTACACTGGAAATTAATCCACCTTCTGCTGATGATGCGGAGGACGAAGAAATAGCCGAAAGCACAACTGCTGCCAAACCTGCAGCCCCCGTTATTGAGCCTTACGATCCTTCATTGGATTTGAAGGGCTTCAAGATGCCAACTGTTGATTTGCTGGATACGCATGGCAGCGAGAAAGTAGTGGCTGATGCTTCCGAACTGGATCAAAACAAGAACCAGATTATTGAAACCCTGCGCAATTACGATATTACTATTCAGCGGATATCCGCCACCGTTGGCCCTACGGTAACCTTGTACGAAATAGTACCTGCACCCGGCGTGCGCATTAGCCGCATTAAGAATCTGGAAGATGATATTGCGCTTAGCCTTGCAGCATTAGGTATTCGCATTATTGCGCCTATTCCCGGTAGAGGAACTATTGGTATAGAAGTGCCCAATGTGCGCAAGAGCATTGTGAGCATGAAGACTTTGCTCAGCAGCGACAAATACACCAATAGCAATTACAGCCTGCCCATTGCTATTGGCAAAAAAATTGACAACGAACATTTTGTTGTAGATCTTGCCAGTATGCCACATATGCTTATGGCAGGGGCTACAGGTCAGGGTAAATCGGTAGGTATTAATGCGGTTCTTGTTTCGCTGTTGTACAAAAAACATCCTTCACAACTCAAACTGGTGTTGGTAGATCCCAAGAAGGTGGAATTGAGTTTGTACCGCGCTATTGAAAAGCATTATCTGGCTAAACTGCCCGGTGAAGATGAAGCCATAATTACCGATACCCGTAAAGTTGTGCATACGCTTAATGCTTTGTGCATTGAAATGGATAACCGCTACGATCTGCTGAAAGAAGCCGGTGTAAGAAATATAAAAGAGTACAACGAAAAATTCATCAAGCGAAAGCTGAACCCGCAAAAGGGTCATCAATATCTGCCTTTTATTGTGTTGGTGATAGACGAATTTGCCGATCTGATTATGACGGCCGGTAAAGAAGTGGAAATGCCAATTGCACGATTGGCACAGCTAGCCCGTGCTGTAGGCATACATCTTATCATTGCTACCCAACGGCCTTCGGTAAATATTATTACCGGCACCATAAAGGCCAACTTTCCCAGCCGCATTGCCTTTAAAGTGAGCAGCAAAATTGATAGCCGAACTATTTTGGATGCCGGTGGAGCCGAGCAACTGATTGGCAAGGGCGATATGCTTATCAGCCATCATGGTGAACTGATACGCTTGCAATGCGCATTTGTGGATACGCCCGAGGTGGAGCGCATATGCGAGTTCATTGGTGAGCAACGCGGTTATCCTGAAGCCTTTTTACTACCAGAATATGTGGATGAAAAAGAAATGGAAGGCAGGGATTTTGATTTGAGTGACCGCGATAAGTTATTTGATGAAGCTGCGCGGCTCGTGGTGCAAAATCAGGTGGGTAGTACCAGCCTTATCCAACGCCGCATGAAACTGGGCTACAACCGTGCAGGCCGCCTGATGGATCAGTTGGAAGCCGCCGGCATTGTGGGCCCAAGCCAGGGCAGCAAGGCCCGGGAAGTAATGGTGCACAGTGAAACAGAATTGGAAGAAATATTAGGTCAGATACCTTAGGTAATACTGCTTAAATAAATTAGCTATGAAGAGATTTGGATTTGCCGCAACAGTTTGCGCTGGATTATTTTTTTGTATCAGTGCACATGCGCAAACCGTAGAAAAACTTTGGGTAACGGATAGCATATATCCGGTTCCCGAATCGGTGTTGCCGCATCCCGGCAAAGATTTGTTGTATGTAAGTCTTATTGACGGTCAGCCTGCAGAAAAGGATGGCAAGGGCTCTATTGGTAAATTGACACGTGATGGCAAACTCATACAACTCAATTGGGTTAGCGGATTAAACGCGCCTAAAGGCATGGCCATGTACAAACAAAATTTGTATGTGTCCGATGTGGATGAGGCGGTAGTAATAGATATTAATACCGGTAAAATAAAACAGCGCATTAAAGTAAAGGGTGCTACATTTTTAAACGATGTAACGGTAGATGCCGGAGGGCTTATTTACATTACTGATTCCAGAGCCAACAAAGTATTTGTAATAGCCAACAACGAAGCCAAACTGCTGGTGGATAAAGTAGAAAATGCCAATGGCATTTTGTGGCAGCCCGAAGGGCTGTATATTTTATCGAAGGGAAATTTATTGTATCGAAATAATGCCGGACAGCTGAGCACGATAGCAAGCGGCATGCTTGCCAGCACCGATGGTATTGAGCGTGTTAATGGTAAAGACTTTATTATCAGCTGTTGGGCGGGTGCTTTGTATTTTGTGACCGCTGATGGCAAAGTGACACAGTTGTTAGACACACAGGCGCAACAAATGAATACTGCGGATATCGGGTACGATGATGCCACCAAAACGATTTTTGTACCCACGTTTTTTAAAAAATCGGTTGTTGCCTATCGATTGCAATTGCCTTAGGCTTTGGATACATAACCTAAGTGCCCAAATACGGGGAAACTAACCTCCACCTTATCTTCCTGCATCGGCCAAAGTGCAGGCAATGCTGCCATGGCTTCTTTGAGCAGAAATTCTTTGCCATCGGCTATCAAATTTTGCGTAGCGCTCCAACTCCTGATAAATCCCGCTAATTGCTCAGCCGACCACCATTCGGTAATGTCTTCCCATGCTATCTGAATTTCATCAAATGGAAAATAGAGGTCTTTGTAATGATTATCCAACGCGTCAACTTTCGATGACCAGTATCCTTCCAGCAAATCATACTCTACCGAGTCGTACCATGGCATAATAGCAGGGGGTAATTGCGGCCTGCCGTAGCCAATGATGGCTATCAGTGCGTTTGGTCTGGCCACGCGTTTTACTTCAGCATAAAATGCATCAAGATCGAACCAATGTGCGGCTTGAGCGGCTATTATTAAGTCAAAATATTCATTGGGGAAATCAGTTTTTTCTGCAGGTTGTTGACTATACAAGATCCCCTTATGCGGCGGTGCTTTGCGTAAAGATGCTTCGCCAATATCTGTAGCACAAACCAGGTTAAAATGATTGGCCAGCAATACGGCCATTTGGCCGGTGCCGGTGCCGCAATCCCATGCCACACCGCGATAATCAACCAAAGCTGCCAGCGAAGCAGCAAGCGCAGCGGGATACCCTGGGCGAAACTGTGCGTAATATCCCGCTTGTTTATTGAAGTCGGTCATGGGTTGAAATTATTCCGCAAAGCTGAAGAATTTTTGCGACCCTGTAATATTAATCCAATTATGTTTGGGCATGCATGTACAGAATTTTTTAGTCGGCTGCGCAGTAACTGTTATAACTGCTTGTGCTACCACCCCAAATGAAACCGCTGTTGTAAAACCCAATATGGCCATAGGTACCTATACGGGTACCGGCAGTCATGGCGTTTATTTGGTTCATTTCGATGAAGCTACCGGTAAATTACAAATACTAGATTCCTTATCGGCCGAAAATCCCAGTTTTCTGGCGTATAGCAGTCAATGGAAAACGCTGTACGCCTTGCAGGAAAATGGTGGCGATAAAGCAGGAAGAGTAGGGGCATGGCAATATCAGGATAGCTCGGGTAAATATGCGTTGGTGGCCGATAAACTTACCGGCGGCGATCATCCCTGCTACGTTTCGCTTATTGAGGAGCAGCAATTGGTTACCCTAGCCAACTATACGGGAGGCTCCGTATCAGTATTGCGCCTCAGCGACAAGGGGGTTCCGTTAGATAGCAGTATGGTTCATCAGCGGCAGGGCAGTGGCCCCAATACCGCAAGGCAGGAAAAGGCGCATGTGCATACCAGTTTTTATCACCAGCCTTCAGGTAGGTTATGGATTGCCGATTTAGGTACTGATGAAATTGTAGGATATAGAGTAGCGGCAGGCGCAGTAAATTTTACCGATAGTATTGGCATCAAAACTGCGCCTGGTGCAGGGCCCAGGCATTTGGCTTTTCATCCAACTTTGCCTTTGCTGTATGCGGTGTACGAATTGAAAGGCGAGGTGGCCGTGTGGGATTATAGCAGTGCTGTACCTTCTTTGTTGCAAACCATAAAGACCGACACTATAAGTGCAAATCCCGGATCCGCAGATATTCACCTCAGCGCGGATGGTCGTTTTGTTTATGTGAGCAATCGTATTGATGCTAATAGTATTTCGGTGCTCGGTATAGATGGTAAGGGACTGCTGACGGTTGCCGGCCATTATTCCACCTATGGATCAACACCCCGCAATTTTATGGTGCGGCAAAATCATGTTTTAGTGGCCAATCAAAACAGCGACAACATTGTAATTTTTGAGCGCAACAACCAAACCGGTGCATTGGGTAAGGTATTGGATAGCATCAGCATAGCAAAGCCTGTCTGTATTATTGATTTATGATATCGCCGGGTAGGCTATTCTTTTTTCGAGGCAAATATTGTGACCCGATCTAAATGGATATCCAGCACCTGAAAGCCCTTCCTGCGTAATAAGACTCTGCGCCGTTATGATATACAAATACGGTATCAAAACGACGGTCGCAGAATAAAGCGCCGCCAAGTTTTCGAACTTTCAGTGGCGTATCAATCCAGCTTGAGGTTTTTGTATCAAAATTTTCAAGGGTTTGCAAATGCCGGTATTGTTCTTCGGATATTAAATTGGCGCCCATACCTTTTGCCATACCCACAGCGCTGCCTTTAGGTTTATTTAGTTTTCTTGCGTCCAAAGCTTCTTCATCGTAGCAAAGGCTCCTGCGGCCCGCAGGGCTTTCGGCACTGCAATCTATAAAGATGAATCCGCCATCCTCCTTGCCAAAAGAAACAATATCAGGCTCGCCACCAGATTCTTCCATTTGCTGCAGGGTCCACAGTTTTTCAGGGTGTTGTGTAAGCTTTTTCTGCACATCGTCCCATTTCGTTTTTTTGTGCCGATGGGTATTGTTTTCAAACCTTTCACGAAGGGTTGCCAGTAGCGTTTGTTGATGCTCTTTTGGGAATTCTTTTTTGCTCGTTTTCATCATGTGTTTGTTGTGCGATGTAAGTTGCCCGATGGCGAAAGCCAGATTAAGGCCGCAGCAAAATGTATGCGATCCAAATTGCCTTAATGATGCTTAAGTTGTTTTAAAATAAATGGCTCTCCGGGCGCCAGTACCTTTATGCGTTTGGGATTTACGGCTAACAGTTTCAAATGCTCAGGGTTAGCATTAAAGGGAATGAAATCAGGCGCATCTACAGTTCCCCAATGACCAAGAATTACCGGCGTATTAGGATAAGCGTTAATAATCTTTGCTGATCCTTCAAGCCCTGAATGCCAAAGGCTATCTTCTGTGTAATCCAGCAGAATTACATCCGGCGTTGGCATGTGTAATTGCTCTTCCATAAACTTAGAATCGCCGGGTGCCCAAATAGAACCATCGGGCGTTTCAATCCAAAAGCCACAGGCATCCTCCGGTTTAAAAAATCGAGTGCTCATACCCGGGTATGCATTTTGCCAGGCATGATCGGCTGCTGTGAGTTTTACTGTGGTGGCACCAACGGCGAATGTTTCACCAATGGCATGTCCAACAGCAGGTAGTCCATCGTTCTTCATAAGAGAGTCCACGTAGTTGGTGGAGTGGTAAGATTTTGTTACTGCAGCTAATGCTTTGGCGGTAGGTACGCTGTAGTGGTCATTGTCGCTATGGGTGGCCAATAAAGCATCTACACGCGGAATGTTTTTCGATGCTATGGGAAAGTCTATCATGATGGGCATATCAAAATCCTGCAGCAATGGATCAATAAGCAATATGGTGCTGCGGCTATTGATCATAAATCCCGCCATACCCAACCATCGAATGGTGGTTTGTTTTGACGCAGCAAATGCCTCCGCACCAAAGGGTTGTGTTGATGGGGCTTTGGCCTGATATTTCTTTACCTGTTTGCTTATCGCAATGCTGTCATTAGTCTGCGCATGAGCAATCGTACTCGTCAGCATGGCTGCAGTGGCCACTATTAGTATTTGTATTTTTTGCATGATATAGTGCAGAAGTAAATGGTTGAGCATTCTTGCGCCTAAATGTAATTAATACTTGACAGCTTTGGGGACTTCGCAACAGTAAATGCGGATTAGGCAAGTCCTGCTTGTGCTGCAGAAGTGGTTGTAATTGATTTGTATGAGCATTAGCGCGTACATTTCCGTCTGAAGTAGTTTTTAGCCGTGAAGAACAACAAACTGCAATCCTTGCTATTGGTAATTGTCGGCCTTGTGATTATTGGCGTAGGTGTTTTTGTGTATAAGGAAGCGCATACCATTTATCCTGATACTGATTCATCCCGTCTGCGGGATTTTAATTGGCTGCTTCGGAATTTTGGGCGGGTACCTACTGCATTGCTTTTTGTCGTCATCGGGCTTATTCCTTTGATACTGGGTCTTAAAGGGCTGTTCCGTAAGATGGTGAAATAGGGAGGCTTATTCTTCGGCAAAAGGCATAGTTGCCATCGGCAGACAAGCGATATTCTCTTTTTATCTTTCAGGCTAGCGTATTATCAATGCTGTTTTGTAGCCAACAGCAATTTCCATCCGGGCAACGATAACAGGGAAATAGATTTTTGAATTTTCAATCCTACTTCTTGCTGCCATGCTTTTATTTCTTCGGCCGACCATAATCCCGACATACTGGTAAGCGAGAAATAAAGTGCTGCTGTTGAAGCTATCGTGTTTCCGGATGTTGGGTTATGATGTCGTATTAATTCGCCTATGGCATAGATGCCGCCGGGCTTTAGGGCCTGCTTTACCTTTCGCGCAAGATGAATGTTTTCTTCCCTTGTAAAATGATGCGCAACATTGTTCAATAAAATCAAATCATATTGTTCATGTCCGATATCATCGGTAAGTGCATCGCCTGTTTTGTATTGAATAGATATAGCTTCGTTAGGACAAGTGGCCCAATGGCTGGTAGTTTGCATAGCAAGCGGTAGCTCAAGTATGGTGCCCTGCAGGCCTGCATGCTGTTTACACAACTCATAGGTGTATAATCCGTGGCCACCGCCAATATCAAGCATCTTAATGTCTCCTGAAGGCAGCTTAAGTTTTCTGGATAGTTCTTTGGCAGCCTGTTGCGAAGGGTTGTGCATGCTGCGTTGGTAATCGTCCCATTCGTTGCCATTCATTATGCTATGCAGAGCCAGCGATTTTCCGGTTTTTACATGCTCTTCCAGGCCTGATAACCAATTCCATTCACATAACTGAAATCTGAGTTTGTCCAGAATATTATGAGGTGATGAGCGAAGCAGCCATTTCTGGTATTTGGGTTGCAGTGAATATTGGTTTTTATGCCATCGCAAATAACCAATACTCGTCAGGCAATCAAGTAATTGTTTTGTGGCTGATGCATCTGTTTGGGCTGATGTGGCTATTTGTTGAACCGTGCTGCTTGTTTTGCCGATTGCTTCAAAGATGCCAAGATGTGCAGCAGTAATTATAGCCCGGGAAATGATACTGTATAGCTGCGTTTCAATCAATGGGGTAGGTGCCAGATTGAAAGCCATGGCCATACGTTCCACTAAACTTTCCGGCATTGGTTTAAGCTTCATTGCACTGCGGGTTTCAAGTGTATAGAAGGTATATCTCCGGAAGTATTCATCAGGACAGGTTACAGTTGATTGCTGGCAAGGTAAGGCCTGGCAAAACAGGAATGGTGTTTCAAGAGTGCGTTTTAAAAATATCCTGAACAGATCGTTGCATTACCATGGCGCCGAAACCTTGTATACTTCTTCACACCCTGCCCGTTGACCCTGATGTCCCACGGTCTTGCGAAAAATCTGAACCAATTAGGTTTGTGACAGCGGATGCGTATTACTTCAAAATGAAACCTGATTGTCTGCGGCCGATTGAAAATTGAGGGCTTGCCCGCTCGTTTAGCTTTCCTGAATTTTCAAAAAATTATTCCGGTATAGTTTACCTACGGGCAATTCTTCGTCTCCAATATCAACCGTATCTGCAGTAAAGGATTTTATTTTGCGCAGCGAAACAATAAAGGAGCGATGAATACGAATGAACTGACTTTCTGATAGCATAGCTTCAACAGAAGC
>JAHEMO010000368.1 GCA_024643625.1 Chitinophagaceae bacterium | reverse complement strand
AAGAAACTTATGACAAATACAAACAACAAGGGGGTACCGTTATCATTCACATGATGAAGCCCGAATGGATAAAAAGCGGTATTGCTGCTCCCGGTACCATTATTGGTTCCGATGGTATGCCATATGCACCACTGGCACATCCGCGTACTGCAGGCAGTTTCAGCCGGGTGTTGGGTAAGTATGTGCGCGAAGAAAAAGTTATTGATTTAATGACGGCTCTTGCCAAGATGAGCCTGCTGCCTGCAAAACGCCTCGAAGCCATTGCACCTGCCATGAAAAACAAGGGACGCCTGCAGGTAGGCGCCGATGCGGATATTACCATCTTCAATCCAAACACAATTATCGATAAAGCAAGTTTTGAAAAGGGGCTCGCATTTTCCGAAGGCGTGACCCATGTAATGGTAAATGGTGCCTGGGCGCTAAAAGATGGCAAAACGGTACAAAACACGTTCTCAGGACAACCGATATACGGAAGATTTAAAAAATAAATACATCAATATGCGATACTTGTTTTTGGTGATGGCCTGCCTCTGCTGCGCAATAGCATTTACCCAAACCCGCATCATTGATATGCATGTGCATTCCTATGTGCAGTCCGATTTTGGCGAACGCGAACCCGCAGCAGATCATTATGGTAAAAAGGGATCGGACAATGCCCGCAGCCATATGGTGGAAACCTTTGCCGCATTCAGGAAATATAATATTGTAAAAGCAGCAGTAAGCGGCCATCCGGAGAGTGTAGACAACTGGGTAGCGTATGATAGCAACAACCGGGTGATTAGAGGCATACTCATCTTCAATCCCGACGACTATGGTATGGATTCCGTGAAGTTTGAACAGATGGTAATAGCAAAAAAGATAGAAATCTTTGGCGAAATTGGCGCCTACTATGGCGGCACTACGCTTAGCGATTCCATTTGGCAACCCTACCTGCGTATATGCGAGCGTTACGATATACCGGTGGCCGTACACACCGGTGGTGGCGACCCCGGCGGTACTTATTCCTGGTCGCCAAAAGCAAGACTAAGGCTTGGCGATCCGTACCTGATAGAAGATGTGCTGGTACGCTATCCCAAACTCAGGCTCTACCTGATGCATGCCGGCGCAGAAGAATGGCACGAACATACCCTTCGCCTCATGGCTTATTACCCGCAGTTGTATGCCGATCTTGGGGTAATGCTTTGGGTAGAACCGAACACACAGCGCACCATCAAAGATTTTTTACGCAATGCAAAAGAAGCGGGCTATCTCAATCGGGTGATGTTTGGTTCAGATCAAATGATATGGCCCTACGCCATTGAAAAATCAATAAACTTTTTGAATAGCTTATCTTTTCTTACGGAAAAGGACAAGGAGGATATTTTCTATAACAATGCAGCCCGTTTTTTAAACCTGAAAAATTAGCCATGGAACGCATCAATAAACTACCTTTTGCTGATGATGACAGCATGGCTGTTGGCAGGCGCCCCAATAAAAAATGATGGTTGGCATTTGATGAAAGATTGGCTTAACAGGATAAAAACCGTTGCATCAAAAGCAGCCGCACCATAAAAACATGAAGGCAAAATCAATAAAAGGAAAATCTACGGCAGAAATCCAATCAGCACTAGCGCTTGCCATGGCCGAAAATTCGCTGCAAGGTGCTGAGGCATTCAGCCCAACCCTCGCCATTGTATTCCTGTCGGTGAAGCAAGACAGAGAAGCTATTACTACATTACTGGACGAAAAAGGTATCCAGGTATTTGGTGCTACCACTGCAGGAGAATTTATAGATGGGGACATTGAAGCAGGAAGCGTAGCAATTGTGCTACTGGAAATGCATCCAGCTCATTTTACCATAAAATTTCTGGAAACCACTCAGGCTACCGCCAAAGAGACCGCAAAGGAACTTGGCATTATATGCAAACATTCATTTGCCAACCCAGCCTTACTTGTGGCAACAGGTGGTGTGTTTATTGATGGCGATCATATCATTGACGGCATTCTGCAAGGGTATGCATCTGACTCTTCCGGTGCCGGTGATTTAACCGTATTTGGCGGTATGGCCGGAGATGATTTGATTGGCGAAAAGCCGATTGTTTTTACCAATGGGAAAAATGCAGACAATGCCATTCTAGCGCTCATCATAGATGCAGACAAAATAGATGTAAGAGGCATTGCTACCTGCGGCTGGAAAGCGGTTGGCACAACAAAAACAGTTACCAAAAGCGACGGAAATATTGTATATACCATTGATGACAAACCGGCGCTGGATATGCTGATGAAATACCTTGGTGTTGACATTAAGATTGATGGCGATAAGGACGTAGTAACCTTTCTAAACTCATGGTATTACCCCTTACAATTGGAAAGGGATAATGGCGATGTGGTGATAAGGGCTACGCGGTTTGCCAATAGCAAAGACCGATCACTCATTTGCACCGGAACAGTGCCGCAGGGCGCAGCAATTAAATTTTCACTTCCTCCGGAATTTGATTCCATTGAAACCGTTGTGGCAGAATGTGCCAGCATTAAAGACAATGAAGAACAGCAAGCCGATGCACTGGTTATGTTTTCCTGCGTAAGCCGGTATTTATCGTTTGGTGCATTAATGAAAGAGGAAATAGAGCAGGTGCAAAATATTTGGGCTGCACCAATGGCAGGCTTCTTTACTTATGGCGAATATGGGAAATCGAAAACCGGCAAACATGAATTTCACAACAATGCCTGTTGTGTGGTAGCATTGAGAGAAAAATAATTTCCAGGCTGACCACTTGAAAAACAAAGCACATGAAAGCAAAATCAATCAAAGGAAAATCAACGGCAGAGATTAAAACTGCACTCGCTGAAATTATGACGGACGGATTTCAGCCCACCCTGGCAATCGTTTTCCTTTCTGTTGCACAAG
>JAHEMO010000367.1 GCA_024643625.1 Chitinophagaceae bacterium | reverse complement strand
GCCATGGGATAAAATAGTTTGCCGAATATCCAGTTAAGGCTAAGGTCGAATGCGGGATTAAACACATGGCCGATAGCAATAAGCAAATAATCGAGCAGGGCAATCAAGGCAATAAAACCAATAAGCATGGCAATAACGTTCATGCCAATCTTCATGCCATCTGCAGCGCCATGGCTTATAGCATCAATCAGATTGGTGTATTGGCTTTTCACTTCCAGTTTTACCTTACCCATGGTTTGGCTTTGTTCCGTTTCGGGAAATACAATTTTGGCAATAACCAACGCCCCTGGCGCAGCCATCAGGCTTGCAGTTATAAGCTTAGGAGCAAGGTCTAATCCGGCTTTGGCACCCATATTGGCATACACTACCAATATGCCACCGGCTATGCATGCAAGGCTTCCACTCATGCTGGCCAGTATTTCGCTCTTGGTCATGCCGGCCAAATAAGGTCTTATCATAACCTGCGCTTCTACCTGTCCTACAAATGCGCTGGCTACATTACTCAATGCCTCGGCGCCACTCACCCGCATCACATAGTTCATGCCTTTTGCAATAATGCTTACGATAAACTGCATCACTTTAAGGTGGTACAATACAGCTACAATAACGCAAACCAAAATAATAGTAGCCACTACATTAAAGGCAAACACAAACATGCCTGGCGCGGTGTAATTACCCACCGAACCATCGTTGGCAATTGCGGCTACGCCACCGTACACAAAATTGGCTCCGGCTTTGGCAAACTGTTCGATCTTCTGCATGCCATGCCCAAGCTTTTGAAAAAAGGTGGTGAAAAATGGAACCTTCAATACCAGAAAGCCTATTACAGTTTGCAGTATGATGCCGCTTACCACTACTCTTGGGTTGATTCGCCGCCGGTTATTGCTAAACAGGTAGGCTATGCCAAGGATAAATACAACGCCAATGAGGCCGTGAAAACGATCCATGCTGATGTCTTATGAATGAGTTTGCAACTGTGCTCGTCGAAAATAGGGATATTGTTATTGTGCAGCAGTTTACAGCGCAGCTTTTATCCACTTGTACAGTAAAGCCTCCTTTAGTATAATCACTATTGCAAATCTCAGCACAGTTAGCTTACATTTCCGCCATTGAAAATTTACACCAAATGAAAAGATTTTTAGTGCCGGCTCTTTTGGTATTAGGCGGTGGATGGCTGGCATTTGCCGGCAGCACAAACTACCTGCAATATGGGCCACATACCCCATCAGTCTATGCAGATACAACTAAAAAGGACACATTGGTATATACGCCATACAAGGATCTGCCGCTAAAGCCGGAACGTGAGGTAAAGTATACCACTACAGAAGGAACCTGGATGAGTGTCGATGTAAGTCCTGATGGTGGCACAATCGTTTTCGACCTGATGGGCGATATCTATACTGTACCCATGAGCGGCGGTAAGGCTACACCGTTACTTACCGGCATGGCCTACGAAACTCATCCGCGGTATAGTCCCGATGGAAGCAAGATTCTTTTTACAAGCGATAGAGATGGCAGCGATAACCTTTGGTATATCGATATGGTAAAGAAAGATACCATGCAGATAACCAAGGACCGCAACTCCGATATACCCGGTGCGGCATGGACGCCGGATGGGCAATACATTGTGGTAAGTAAAGGACGCCGAATAAAAAAGCTTTGGATGTACCACAAAGATGGTGGCGGTGGTATCCAGTTAAACGATCAGCCTGCAGGTATCAAAACCATTGATCCCTTTGTAAGCCCTGATGGCAGTAAAGTTTATTTCAGCTACCGGACCGGCGCATGGAATTACAATGCGCTTTTGCCCCAATACCAGATTGGCTATTACGATATTGAAGATAAAGGGGAGGTAACACCTGTTACATCAAGATACGGTTCTGGATTTACGCCCACGCTTAGCAAAGATGGCAAATGGATGGTTTACGGTAGTCGCTGGGACGATAAAACAGGGCTCATCATCCGTAATCTGGCTTCCGGAGAAGAGCAATGGCTGGCTTATCCGGTACAGCGCGATGAGCAGGAAAGCATAGCCCCGCAAGGTGTGTTGCCGGCAATGGCATTTACGCCCGACAGCAAATTTTTGATTGCTTCGTATGGCGGGAAAATCTGGAAGATACCTGTGGATGGCAGTGCTGCAAAAGAGATACCGTTTAATGCTGATGTACGGCTGGAAATGGGACCACGCTTATACTTCAATTATCCGGTGAAGGATACCAGCCACGCTTTGGCAACGCAAATACGCGATGCCACACCATCACCCGATGGCAGGCAGTTGGCTTTCGCGGCACTCGACAGATTGTATGTAATGGATTATCCCAACGGTACGCCGCGGCGCATTTCCAATCACAATTTTGCCGAAGGCATGCCCGCGTGGAGCCCCGATGGCAAACAGTTGGTGTATGTAGGCTGGAGCGATAAAGAAGGCGGCGCCGTGTATAAAGCTACCCTGGGTAGCAAAATTGCTGTAGGTAAATTAACGACCGAAGAAGCTGTGTACATGCAACCCGCCTGGAGCTATAACAATCGCATAGCGGTATTCAAAGGACCGAAACGCATTTTTGAAGAAGCCGAGGGTCCGGGCTTTGACGGTGCGGAGGCTGCGCTGTATTGGATGAGTTCTAACGGAGGGCCGTTGACGAAGATCATCTCAGGCAATTATGGCAATGTGCATTTTACAAAAGATACCAGTCTTGTTTACCTGAATACCGGTGGCGGCACATTGGTTACCATGCGTTGGGATGGTACAGACATAAAGGAACTCGCAAAAGTTTCGGGTATTACTGTTTTTGGTTCTGTAGCCGATGCAGATGGTCACGAACATGATACAAAATATGTGATGGGCTTACCTTTTAGCAATGCCGATCCGGTAAATAATTGTATGCTTCCGGAAGCGGCAGGTATGCAGGA
>JAHEMO010000366.1 GCA_024643625.1 Chitinophagaceae bacterium | reverse complement strand
TTGCCCGATGGCTATGGCAAAAAAATCAGTTTTTGGGGCGATGCCAATGGCGCTCATTATGGCATGGGAGTAGATGAAAACGGTTGGAAGATTTTCTCCGACGCCAGTTTTACCTACATTGTCTTTGGCACCGGATCAAGTTCGGCTTTCACTGAGTTTATGCGGATAAATGGTTCGGGGCAGGTGGGGCTTGGCACTACTTCGCCACAATACAATTTAGATGTTGCTGGCAATATGCGCATCAGTTCTTACTCGGACCTGGTAAGAAATCAGTTTAATCAACCTGCACCCCAATACGTACCGGGTGCCTTGTACCTGAACGGGCAGGATAATACCACCACGCCTGCCCGCCTAAGCCTTAATAACGGCTGGTTTGGCTGGTACCGAAACAGCGATAACCGCCTGCTTTTTGGATTTAACCCGAGTGGCGCTATGGTGCTTAATGGCAGTACAGGAACGGCAGGGCAGGTGCTCATGTCGAGGGGCTTTGTAGTGGCCCCTGCCTGGGAAAATGATGTATTGGCAGATATGTATGCCAATCAGCAGGTCGGGTGGGCAGCGAATCCCGCTTTCCTTAACGATGGTAGTTTTCAACAAATCTCCTTTGTCAATTCCAAACCAATTTTTGGTAGCGAATCACCGCTTGTTATTAGTATCAATAGTGCCACCAAAGTGTTGGTAAAATGGGACCTTGTAGGCTCGGCGGCCTGTTGTGCACCGGGCTTTTTTCAACTGAATGTGATGGACAATGGCGCGGTAAAAAGATCGTTGCGTTACACCATCGCTGCCGACCAAACCAACACTATTTCGGGCAGTACGCTAATTACCATGGCCGCCGGTGATCACAATATCAGCTTGCAGTTGGCAAAAATTTCGGGTAGCAATCTTGTGTTCACTTCGGACAACCCCAATGGTATTTTCAGCATGATCACGGTTTCCCGCATCACAGGTAAAGTTTTATAATTATGCGCACACTTATTTGCCTGCTTGCATTTGCACTTTCGCTGCCCTTTGGCGGAGCAGGGCAGCATGTAGGCTTAGCTACGGCTACGCCAACCGGTCCGTTGAGTTTTGGACCCGTCAATACTAATTTGCTATGGCTTTGGCATGCGGCTTATATCAGCAAGAATAACAATCAGCTGCGCTTTCACTCGGAATTCGATTTTCAACCCGATGTAACGCTCCCTATGTTGTTTGGCTATGGCCATACCGGCGCATTTGTAGAATCAATGCGTTTGTCCAACAACGGCAGCGTGGGTATTGGGGTAGCCAATCCTGCTGCTGCCTATAATCTCGATCTTACAGGCCCTATCCGAACACTGCAGCCGGCTGGCATTCAAGGCTCTCCTGCTATGTATTTTGATGATCCGGCGGGTAGCACTGGTTTTGCTGCCGTCAACGTATCAGCGGGCAATATTGGCATTACACAGGGCAATGGTGCCAGCAGGATGCAGTACAATCCGCTAACCGCAGCGCTAAGCTTTAATGGCAGTTACGGTAGCGCGGGAATGGCCTTGCAAAGTGGCGGCACCGGTGCCCCGGCCCAATGGAAGGCAAGTAATTATGGTGCCCTATATAACGGCGTAATACAGCAGTTTGAGCAGGCAGGCTATCAATTGGTAAACAACGGCAATGAGGTAACCATGGATGGCCTTACCGTCAACCTTAATTTACCAACAACAGCCAGGCTGGCCATTGACTATAATATTACTGCTTACAGCCCTTACTGTTTTACCTGCGCACCATCTGTGGTAAAGGTAAGTGCAGTTGTAGGTGGCACAGTTACACAAACCTTTATCCTTACAGTGCCCAATGGATTTACGACAAGTTTTGCCGGCCATACCGCCAATATTGCTTTTGCCGGCGTACCGCAAACCATTAGCATTAAAGTGACCAAAGTTTCGGGCCCCACCTTTCAGTTGCCCAATACTGTAGGTCAGAATTCGGGCATTACTGTCATTCCCTTTCCTGTACAATAATTTATAGTTGGTATGCGGTATTCATTTTTACATTATGGCATAGGCGTAAGGGTTTTGGCGATCTGCATAACTATGGCCACGGCCTATAACACTTCTGCCCAAAATGTAGGTATTGGCACTACCAATCCTACGGCACCGCTCAGTTTTCAATCGGTGTTGGGCAAAAAAATTGTGCTGCATGGCGATGGTAATGCAGCGCATACCGGAATTGGGGTGCAGTCGGGCTTTCTGCAGTTTTATTTAGGTGAGGCAAGCGCAAAAATGTTTTTTGGCAGCAGGGGACTTACGGGCGTGCCGCAAATGACCGTTACCGGGGAAGCTAAGCTTGGTATCAATACTACCGACCCACTCGACAAGTTGCATATAAGCGGGCCTGTACGGCTTCGCTGGGGTGCAAATCCGGCATTGGGCCCCGGCGTTTGGCTGGGTTCCGCAGCGCCGGGTGCAAGCCCCTACTTTATTGGCATGGTAAGCAATGCCGATGTTGGTTTTTACTGGTCGGGCGCCAACCCCGGCACCAAACTGTACTGGAACCTTACCTATGGCAGCATGGGGGTAAATGGCGATGTGGGTGCCAATGGATTTCAATTGGTGTCGGGTGGGGCAAATGCAGCAACTACCTGGAAGATTCCGCAGTATTATTCCGATTTCAACACCCTGAGCAAAGAAGTGTTTGAACCCACAAGCTACAATATCGTAAGCAACAACGTGTGGCAGCAAATGGCAGGGCTAAGCGTTACACAAACCTATAATAAGTTTGCAAAAGTTGCGGTGCATTTCAATGTTGCCGTGGCATCTGTTGCATGCTGTGGCGATATTGAATTTTTTGTGGTAATTGATGCCAATGGCGTGGGTGAGAAGGTGTTTAAATATTACCTGCTTAATGGGACTGCCACTACCGTATCGGGCGATTTGATTGTGCCGCTGCCGCCGGGT
>JAHEMO010000365.1 GCA_024643625.1 Chitinophagaceae bacterium | reverse complement strand
CAGTCGGTAGCTACACCGGGGCAAATATTAGTGTCGCAGCCGGTTTACGATATGGCCCGCGAATCTTTTGAATTTCTGGACAATGGCGAGAAGGTTTTGAAAAACAAAACCCGTCCGGTACAGGTGTATGAATTGATTTCTTAGCCATAAGAGACATCTGCCATCAGGCTCCCTATTGTGTGCGGGCACCTCTTACAAACGCATCGTACATACTCTTTTCCGAGTCTATTATCGCATAAAATTCATCCAGATATTTCACCATCATTTTCTTGGTAGCCTTGCTCAACAACTCGTGGTTTTCCACAAGGGCATAGGTTTCGGCCTTTTCCGTATTAAAAATGGCTGCCACGGGCTTTAGCTCGTCCATAGAGCGGGCAAAGCCACGAAAGGTTCGTTGGGTTACCGATTCTATTTCCAACGACTCGTGAGGCACCGCATAGCTGGCATTTACCATGCCGCAGTAATCAAAATCATAAGGCACAATTAAGGGCAGCTTCATGGTATCTTCTTTTGGCGATACCAGCTTAATATTATGATCTACCGGCACAGCCCAATCCGTATTACCAATCATAAACTGAAAAACCGACACCAGTGTAGTGTGTTCGCGATTGGTTTGCTCAGTCAGAAAGCCATGGTTGTAGCGCTCCAGCATATCATTTCTATCGGCCAGATCATCTATATCTTCAATGAAAAAACCATACTGATAGTAGTCTTTTACCTTTTTGTTTATGTCTACAAAATGCGCCCGCACCATGCGCACCTTAAAGCTAACCGGCGTATACAACTGATACATTTTGTATACCAGATATTCCTTTAACACCAATTGATCTACTTCCACATTGCGCCGGCAGCCGGCTACAAACTTCAATCGTTTCAAATTGCTCAGGGCATTCTTACTGTCCTTGCTTTGGTTAAACTTGAACATCAGTGAAGCGAGTTCACAATTCTCACGACGATAGTTGCCACGGGTACGAATGCCTACCGTATCGGCTCTCAGTTCGGCACCATCGGGCATTTTAATCACTACACTCCCGGGCACATATTCCTCATCGGGCTTTTTAGACAACAGGAAACGCAGGTCGGTGGTCAGTTCCATTTCGAGAATAGAACTGTCGGTAAAGAAGGTTTTGCGTTTCAGCGCATCTGGTTTTGTTGCTTCCTGAGCAATGCCCGGTAATGCTGAAAAAAATAAAATGCAAACACCTAAAAAAATTGAAACAATAGATCTCATGAAATAAAATTAAATGAATACTCAATCTCAGAGCTCGCCTTTTTTTCGGGTGCCAGGTGGATATGGATTGTAATAATCGTCTAAAACAGTTACCTCTCCATCCGTAAGATTTGAACCATCGGGCACCGCAATAGTGGCATTAACGTCCAATTCAATTTCCCAACTATAGGGCGACACTGCAGTTTTAGGCCTAAAGGCTATGTAGGAATATCTAGGCTTACCGTTCTCTCCCTTCTCTTTCAACTTTTTCCAAATCTTTTTAAAATCGGCTAACCTGATTATTTGCACGCTAAAATTCTGGTCTTCCTTTACCGCAATGTTTGCTCCGGCAGATCTCATGGCAAAAACACGTTCTTCCTTGGCGTCTTTGCCCTCCTTTGAAACTTTTCTCGGTTTATTGTGCCGGCCTTTGAATTCCCAGGCCTTCAACCCAATTTCACCATTTGAGCTATGATAAAACTGCAACAACATGCAGGATGTCTTTCGGAACATCCGGACATCGTCAGCATTCAGGTAATACACCTCTTTCAAAACCGGTGTATCCGGCAGGTAACCGGTCAAAGGTGTATTGGCCGAAGCACTGCCAATGCCCATAATTAAGCAAAATAAAAGGCAACTTACAAGCTGACAAAGTGCGTTGGCAAACTCGCCATCATTGTGCTGTAATAGTTTTTTCATAAAAAAGGGTTTTGAGATTTAAAGTAATGGTATTTATGGCTTTGCAGCAGCATATTAGTTGTTACCCGGAGGAAACGGATTAAGTTCAATGTCAATACTAAAATCTACAGGTGATGCAAGCGTACCAACTTGCATAAGCTTTGGCTCATCCATTGTCAGGCCTACTTTCCACTTCAGAAATCTACTACCACCAATTGTGGTGTCAACAGGGCAAAGCACCACTATTGTAAATTGAGAATATTGGTTTTGAAGGATTTTACTAACATCTGCATTGCTCAGCTTAAATTCACTCAGATAAATGCTTGGAGGAAGTTTAATAGTATCACGACCTACCTGACAGTCTATGTCAGGATTATTATTGGTTTGAGCTCCTGGCTTTTTAAGCCACCCGGAAAAATTAATCCGCGCCCCTGCGCCATTGATTAACAGCGGACTGAAATATATGGTGCTATTGCCAGGTATTGGGCCTAAACCCGACAATAGACTCTTTTCAAAATATAGTAGCGGAACGGAGTCACTCAACAGAAAATCAGCAGCAACGCCTGCCGGGGCAGGAATTTCCTTCGCCCCTTCAACCTTATTATCCGGAGGGGGATTTTGGCAGGCGATGATTCCCGCAATTGCAGCGACACAAAGGATCAGGATGATTTGATTTGATTTCATGTATAGTGTTTATTTTCAGTAAAATAGTATGCCCAATTGAAATAAAGAAATTTCTTGGTTAAAAACCCTTGCTTTACCTTACTGGTAATTGTAAATCCTTGTACTAAACCTAAGTAAAATGGTGGATGATATTCTGAACTGGTCTGAAGCATGGTCTTTGCTTATTCCGCTGGTTGCCTTTATAACGCACCGAAGACAGCCATACTGGATGCAACCTTTGATAATGTACATTATTGTGTTTTTTCCTTACAATCTCCTTGTAGATGCATTAACCGAAATGGAAATCAACAACACGGTAATGTACCATGCACATTCTATAATAAGGTTCTCATTGATCCTGATTTT
>JAHEMO010000364.1 GCA_024643625.1 Chitinophagaceae bacterium | reverse complement strand
GCCACCGGCCTTATCAAAACTAACCTGCCATGGTGCGTCAATTGCCTTTGCAGCAATACCCTGCGCTACATCAAATGATTTTTTTGTTCCATTGGCCAACTCATAATTATAGGTGCCCGGAATGTCAGTGACAGCAAGTATCTCACCCATTGCATTGTATTGATAACTTACATGAGGACTAACCAAACCTGAGGCAATGCGTTGTAATTTTTCCTTCCCTTTTCGCAATACAAGAAAAATCGATTGCTCAGGTTGTAAATGCATCGGCACCATTGTGAATCCATCCTGTTGGTAATACTGCGCAATGGCCGTTACCGACCCAGAGGTGGCATCCCAAAACTCAGGCGTTTTGCCGATGCCGTCTATTTTGTAAGTAAAGCTTGTAGCAACGGAGTCAGGGTTGTAGGTAAAATAGATATCCTCTTCTCCAACCCTTCTGTGCGCCATATCAATATCCGGACGATCTACAATTTCAACGTTCGGCAAAATGCCTTCAGCATCAAAAATTGATGCAAAATTGTAATTGCTGTAAGTATGCTTACTACCCCATATTGCCGATACGTATTGGTTGAAGCGCTGCATATCGCCTGTTGTATGACCATACCCTACAAGTGCTTTAGGTTTTGCGCCAATGATAACCACGCCGGCATCTGCCAGTTCTTTTACCCGCTTCAAAGTTGCCAACTGCATGTAAGCTGAATTATGCAGTATCAATGCTTTATACGATCCGCCTTCTGGTAGTGTGAGTTTTTTATCCGATACTTTCAGCCTGTTGATGAGTACATCTGCATTTACATTATCGTAAGTGTATGCCGGAGGAAGCGAAGGCTTCATTTGGTTGCGACCCACTGTGCCATTTGGAGCACCATCACCAACAAACATCAGCAAGTCCGACACAGGCACGCCCTGCTGTAGCAGATAGCTGCCACGTGCCACATAACTAAACCATGCAGCACCTGCATTGTACCACCATGTTTGGGTTCTGTCCATATGAAACCCCCAACGATTCATGGTCATCCCGGGAGCCACATGCGTATTTGCCTGATGCGCAAACCGATGAAACATAAATTCATTGATGCCTAACGCCCATGCCTTGTCGCCAGATATTTTTGCCATGGCTGGGTTTCCCTTCCAGTTTATTTCTGGCGTTGAGGTAAATGATTCTGCACTAATAATTTTTCGGCCATAAATATGCGCTGCCGAAATAGGCGCAGCAACTTGCGTGATAGGTCTGTTCATCCAAAACTCGCCCATGGGCATATCGGCTTTACTACCCACTTCCAGATCATTTAAAGGGCCGAAGCCATAATTCTCCACGTAAGTCTTTAGGCCATCTGCATGACATAATTCCTGAAAATAGCCGTAGTAATTTTCGGTCATCAAGTCCGACGTTAGCGCTCTCCAATCCTGCAATACCGCTTCGGATGTAGATGCGTTATTTACAAACTTTCCGGCTAGCAATGGCATAAACAACAACGGATCATAACCGAATCTTTTCTGGAATTGCTCCGCAAAACTTTCTGTCCAATTTTGACCGCCCATTTCGTAACTATCTATCTCTACATATTGCAAGGCGCTTTGGGGCAATTTATCAGTAGCTACCACCAACTTTTTCACCAAAGCATCATAGTGTAATTTCATGGCGGAGCGGCTTAGTTTATCTATTTCAAGTCCGCGCCCCTGATCGGAAGCCGGATGATTGAAAGCACCTGTAGCCGTGTATCCAAAACGCATGATGGTCCATTGGCCCTTGGGCAGGCTTCCACTAAACTTGCCGTTTGCATCTACATATTTACTGATGTCTTTGATGGTTGCTGCATCAATCACCATGTTAGCTTGTGGTTCACCAATTGGCTTAAAATCGCCAATCTCCGTGCGCGCCATTGCCGTGCGGCCAAATAAATCATCGATTAGGAACAGTGATGATAAAGTGGCTTCTTTGATATTAGCATTCCCGCTAAACATTAATCGATAATAACGGTGCGGCATCATGTCCACATGGTCGTATGATACCCATTCTCCTTTACCGGTTCGAGTTTTTCGAAGCCGGGTAATGAGTCTAAAATTCTCACCATCATTAGACGCATAAAGGTCAGTCTGCACATCCCTGTCTGTGGATATGCAGCTCGCAGTCCTTATGGGCTGTGCAGTACCATAATCAAATTGCAGATAGCAGCTATCGCCATCCATTTTTTTGAGCGGCGCAGCTGCCTCCATTTTTCCATCCGTTGCCATAGCTACATTGAAGCCCTTATCAGACGCTGTAACTTTTGGTTGTACCATATTATTGATATCGCCCTCTAATGCAGGGTAGGCTAACGTGACAATATCGCTGTAGAATCCTTCACGCACTGTGGGTAGGGGCAATTGCAACTGCATATTATCGCTACCGCTTACCACCATTTCACTACTCACGACCATTTTCATGGCATCCTCCGGCTTTACCCATGGGCCGCCGCTGCTACTCCAACCATCACAATTATGAATGCCAAATTGCAAGCCCACCCGGGCGGCTTCCGCCGCTGCAAAGGCAAGCATATCAATATGTTCGGCGGACGCATACGTCACCTTACCATAAGGTATGCCCTGCGTTACATTAAACAACAGCAAACCTCCAAGACCAGCCTTTGCCATGGCTTCAAAATCTTTTGTAATACCCGCTTTACTCATGTTGCCACTCATGGCATGCATCCATGTTTTAGGACGATATTCTGTCGGTGGATTTTTAAATACACTTTCGGAAACCTGACCATAAGTATTATTAAATAATACAATGAAGAGCATAAGCGCAAACCCCGGAGATGTAAAGTTTAGCTTCTTCATTTAATCTATATTTCGGATGATTTTGGAAAAAATAATTCTGACTGGCCCAATTAATCCTGAGCTTATTAAAGGATCATCCTTTCTATAAAATTCATA
>JAHEMO010000102.1 GCA_024643625.1 Chitinophagaceae bacterium | reverse complement strand
CCTCGCAAAAGCCTATGCCCGATTTGCAAGGCCTTCCGTTTAAAGATGCACTGGCCATTTGCGAAAACAAAAGCCTCAAAGTGCAAACGATGGGAACCGGTCGGGTAAGCAGGCAAAGCATAGCCGCAGGTAGACCTGTGAAGGCCGGAGAACAAATTCAATTAATTCTGGAATAAATAAATATCGACGCTGGTGCAATTGGCATTATTAATAGAAGGGTTGAAAATAGTGAAGCAGGATGGTGCTGTAGATAGGCCCGTGAGCGGTTTGGCTATTGATTCCCGGCAGGTGAAGGCGAATTATTTATTTGCGGCTATACAAGGCACGCAGGCTGATGGCTTTGCTTATATCAACAATGCATTATCTGCTGGCGCTACTATTATTCTTTGTAGTAAGTGGCCCAGCGATTTGCCGGAAGGCATTACAGTTATTCAAGTGGCTGATGTAGCGGCAGCCATCGCTATTATGGCTCACCGATATTACGATAGCCCTTCTCAAAAGGTAAAGTTGTTTGGCGTAACCGGTACCAATGGAAAAACTACCATCGCCACATTGCTTTTTAAATTGTTCAGATCGCTTGGTTATTCCTGCGGGCTTATCAGCACGGTTGAAAATAAAATTGACGATGTTGTAATTCCGGCTACGCATACTACACCCGATGCTATTGCCATAAGTGCTTTGCTTGGGCAAATGGTAGAAGCCGGATGCACCCATGTTTTTATGGAGTGTAGCAGCCACGCCATCCATCAGCAGCGCATTGCTGCCTTGCAATTTAATGTAGGTATATTCAGCAATATCACACACGATCATCTTGACTATCATAACACATTTGATGAATATATACGGGTAAAGAAATCATTCTTCGATCATTTGCCTGCAACAGCTTATGCTATAAGTAATCTTGATGACAAGCGGGGCGCCATTATGCTGCAGAATACTGCTGCACATAAGCGCTTTTACAGTTTACGTACGCTTACTGACTTCAAGGCAAAAGTGATGGAGAACAATATCACGGGCCTTGTATTGCAAATTGATGGTAAGGAATTGCACACGCTGTTGGTAGGAGAGTTTAATGCTTATAATGTATTAGCCGTTTATGCATCGGCTGTTTGCGCCGGCGAAGAAGTTGAAGATGTATTGGCAGCACTGAGCAATCTTACCGGTGCCACGGGTCGCTTTGATTTACTGCTTGCTCCGCAAACCAGGAAAGTAGGCATTGTAGATTATGCGCATACACCCGATGCATTGCTTAATGTGTTGAGTACCGTAAATAATATAGTAAAAGGGGCACAACAAATTATTACGGTTGTAGGATGTGGGGGTAATCGTGATACCACCAAACGACCTGTGATGGCCGAAGTGGCCTGTCAGTATAGCCATCGTGCCTTTTTTACCAGCGATAATCCACGTTTTGAAGATCCCGAATTGATATTGGATGATATGGAGCGTGGGTTAAAAAGTGAATACAAGCGTAAGTCAGTGCGTATGGCAAACAGACGCGAAGCCATAGCTGCTGCAGTATCATATGCTTCCGCTGGTGATATCATTTTAGTGGCGGGAAAGGGTCATGAAAACTATCAGGAAATAAAAGGAGTTAAACATCATTTTGACGACAGGGAAGAATTACAAAAAATATTTGATCTGGAAAGCAAATAATCGGCGCAAATCATAAAGCAAGCGTATGTTGTATTATTTTTTTGGTTGGCTTAGAAACGAATTTGGTATAACTGGAACCGGTGTGTTTCAGTTTATCACTTTTCGCGTTTTGCTTGCTGTTTTGCTATCGCTTGTTTTGTCCACCATTTACGGCAAGCGTGTTATTCGCCGGTTGCAAAAATTGCAAATTGGTGAAGCGGTGCGGGAGTTGGGCTTGCCGGGCGAAGTGGACAAAGCCAATACACCAACCATGGGAGGCTTTATCATTTTGCTCGCCATCATTATTCCAACCTTGCTCTTCGCCCGCCTTGAAAATATATACATCTTATTGATGTTGTTGGTTACTGTATGGTGCGGTATTATCGGATTTATAGATGATTATCTTAAGCTGCGTGCCAAGCGAATGGCCAGAAGAGAAGGTCGCGCATACAAAAAAGCAGATGCCGATGGCCTGGCTGGCCGATTCAAGATAGCCGGACAAATAGGCATCGGAATCATCGTTGGCGCTACGCTGTATTTTTCAAAATCTGTGGTGGTTGAAAGAGAAGTATTCGATAAGCAACCCAATGTGGCATTGCAACAAAAGGAAAGACTTGTTGGTGAATCGGTTAAGAACTTAGAAGGGAAGGCAGTTCGCTACGTAAAAGTGCAAACGCCTATCACTACTATTCCTTTTGTAAAAAGTCATGAGTTTAATTATGCGAGGTTGTTGCCCAAGAGCCTTGAAGACTTTACCTATATCGTATACATATTAGTAGTGATATTCATAATTACTGCTGTAAGTAATGGTGCCAATATTACTGATGGTCTTGATGGATTGGCCACGGGTGTGAGCGCTATCATTGGTGTTTGTTTGGGATTATTCGCCTATGTAAGCGGGAATATCAATTTTGCAGAGTACCTCAATATCATGTACATCCCCAATTTGGGTGAGCTTTCCATTTTTATTGGTGCATTTATTGGTGCCTGCGTAGGATTCTTATGGTACAACGCTTTTCCTGCACAGGTATTTATGGGTGATACGGGAAGCCTTGCCCTTGGCGGCATTATTGCTTCGCTGGCTATTATTATTCGTAAAGAATTATTGATACCCATTTTTTGTTTGGTGTTTTTGGTGGAGAACCTGAGTGTGATGATTCAGGTGAGTTATTTCAAATACACCAAAAAGAAGTATGGTGAAGGGCGAAGAGTTTTTCTCATGAGTCCGCTTCATCACCATTATCAAAAATTGGGTTACCATGAAAGTAAGATTGCAGTACGCTTTTGGATAGTAACACTGTTATGCGCTATTGCATCTATTGTAACCCTTAAACTGAGATAAGAAAACAATTGGCAAACAAGCTCATCATATTAGGTGCTAGTGAAAGCGGTGTAGGTGCAGCCATATTGGCGCAGCGCAGCGGTTACGATGTATTGGTATCCGACAACGGTACTATTACCGAGCCTTATATGAAAGAGTTGCATGCGCATGGCATTGCGTATGAGCAGGGTGGGCATTCATTGGATATGGTAGTAAAGGCCGATGCTATAGTAAAAAGCCCTGGCATTCCGGAGAAGACAGCAGTTATGCAGGCAATACGTAAAGCAGGCTTGCCCGTAATGAGCGAGATAGAGTTGGCCTATCAACATAAGGGTGATGCACGCGTTGTAGCTATCACCGGCACCAATGGCAAAACAACCACTACGGCACTCACGCATCATGTATTTGTAACCGGTGGAGCCGATGCGGCATTGGTTGGGAATATTGGTTATTCATTTGCACGCCAGGTGGCGCTCGATCCAAAACCTTATTACATCGTTGAAGTGAGCAGTTTTCAGCTCGATGATATCGCACACTTCCGCGCTGATGTGGCGGTGTTACTCAACATTACTGAAGATCATTTGGATAGATACAACTATCGAATGGAAGAATATATCGCTTCTAAATTCAACATCGTGCGCAATGCTACCCGCAGCGACGCCTTTGTATACAACATGGATGATCCTATTATCAATCAATATATCGCCCAAAATTTTATTTCCAAAACTAACCTATTGCCAATCTCTATGAAACAGGAAGTACGTCAGGGAGCTTACATCAAAGATGAAGAAATGCTCATGAAAATTAAGGAAGAGGAGTTTAAAATGAGTATTCACGACTTTGCATTAAAGGGTAAACACAATTCTTATAACACCATGGCCGCCGGAGTAGCTGCATCCGTATTGGATATCAGGAATGATAAGATTAGAGAGGCCGTACAAACTTTTTCAAGTCTTCCGCACCGCATGCAACCGGTAGCTACGGTAAAGGGTGTGGAATACATAAACGATAGCAAGAGCACCAACATAAATAGTTTGTGGTTTGCGCTGGAGAGTATGACCAAGCCCGTGGTACTGATAATGGGCGGCGTAGATAAGGGCAATGATTATACGTTGATAGAAGAGTTGGTGCAGGATCGTGTAAAAGCAATTGTTTGTTTGGGTACTGATAATGCCAGGATTCATGAAGCGCTTAAAGACAAAGTGCCAGCGATGTACGATGCACAGAGTGCTGAGGAAGCGGTGAAAATGGCCTACAATATCAGCGCAAAAGACGATGTGGTACTGTTAAGTCCCGCTTGTGCAAGCTTTGATCTGTTTCGCAATTATGAAGATCGTGGCAATCAATTTATTAATGCAGTAAGAAGTCTGTAATTGAACCAACAAGAAACCATATCGGCCTTTGAAGAGCAAAAACGCCAAAGCCTTCGCTTCATGCTATCCACAGCAAGAAGTGAAAAGGTAATTTGGAGTATTGTGTTCCTTTTGGTCGTGGTAAGTGTGTTGGCCGTGTATAGTGCTACTGGTTCGCTTGCCTACAAGGAGCGTGAAGGCCAGACCTCATACTATTTAATCAGGCAAATACTGTTTACAGTATGTGGCATGGCTATCATTTATTTTACGCACCTTGTCAATTATAAATGGTTTAGCCGGCTGGCTTTGTGGTTTTATATCATCAGCATTCCGCTGCTGCTGTATACGCTCATATTTGGCACCAACCTTAATGAAGCGAACAGATGGATTACGCTGCCAGTATTAAATCTGTCTTTTCAAACCTCCGATTTTGCACGTCTTTCCTTGTTCATGTATTTAGCACGGCAACTCAGCCGAAAGCAGGACTGCATGGATGATTTGAAAACGGGCTTCCTGCCGTTGCTGATGCCCATTATAATTACTACCCTGCTAATAGCGCCGGCTAACCTCAGCACTGCCCTGCTTACTGCGCTTACCGGCATGCTCATTCTTTTTATGGGAAGGGCTAAAATGAAGTACCTGGTATATACTGCCCTCGTGGCGATTGTACCGTTAGCACTTTTAATATTAGTGGCGGTATCAACCCACGACGATACGACTAATAAATCCGCAGCTGATAGCGATGTTGTATTAGCCGTAAAGGGTACGGGTCGGGTAGGTACATGGATAAACAGAATTCAACATTATGTATACGCGGAGGATGCAGATCTTCCTTATCAGGTGCAGCAGGCAAATATTGCTATTGCCAAAGGGCGTTGGCTGGGACTCGGTCCCGGTAATAGCGAGCAGCGCAATTTTCTGCCACACAGTTACAGCGATTTTATTTATGCCATTATTATTGAGGAGTATGGTTTCATAGGAGCCTTCTTGTTATTGACTTTGTATATCGTATTTCTATACCGTTGCATTAGGCTGCAACGGCGATTTCCTTATGCCTTTGGTACTTTCTTAGCCATGGCATTAAGCATCAATCTGGTAATACAGGCTTTGGTTAATATGGGTGTAAATGTTGGGCTTCTACCCGTAACGGGGGTCACCTTGCCGTTAGTAAGTATGGGTGGTTCTTCCATCATTTTTACTTGTCTCTCTATCGGTATTATACTCAGTGTGGCGCGCAATCTTGAAGCAGAGAAGGAAAGGGCAAGCGGCGATGATGATGATGTAGAAGAGGATGACGAACTGGTAAACGAGGGGGAGGTTGCACATGCCTAAGCGTATCATTATAGCAGGTGGTGGCACAGGGGGGCATATTTTTCCAGCAGTGGCAGTGGCGCAAGCTATTATGCGCAAGTGTTCCGTCTGCGAAATACTTTTTGTAGGCGCCAATGGCAAAATGGAAATGGAGAAAGTGCCTGCAGCAGGTTTTGCTATCAAGGGACTTGATATTGCCGGATTCAACCGTACGAAAATTTGGAAGAACCTTTCCCTTCCCTATAAATTGTTGAAGAGCTTTTTGCAAACCCGAAATATTATAAACGCATTTAAGCCCGATGCCGCATTTGGTGTGGGTGGGTATAGCAGCTATCCTGTATTGCGATATGCGCAGCAGGTGGGCCTGCCAACTTTTTTGCACGAAAGCAATGCCTTTGCTGGAAAAAGTAATATGCTACTGGGAAAAAAGGCTACAAGCGTGTTTACGGGAACAAGGGGAATGGAAAAATTTTTTCCGGCAGAGAAAATTTTAGTAACAGGTAATCCCATTCGACGATCAATCATTGAAAATCCGTATCAACGCGATGAAGCATTAGCCGCATTGGGCTTTGCTGCCGACAGGTTATTGATACTGGTAGTTGGCGGTAGTCAGGGTGCGCTAAGCATCAATAAGCAAATAGCCAGTTTACTGCCACAAATGGCAAACAGTCGCATACAATTGCTATGGCAAACCGGCAATGCATTTATAACTACCGCAAATGCAGCCGCAGCCACTTTTGGAAAAGACATTAAACCAACCGCATTTATTCAGGATATGGCATTGGCCTATGCTGCAGCTGATATTGTAGTAAGCCGGTCGGGTGCAATGAGTGTGGCGGAACTGGCAGTATCAGGCAAGGCTTCAGTATTTGTGCCATTTCCACATGCTGCCGAAGATCACCAAACCTACAATGCAAAGCAATTGGCGGATGCTGGTGCCGCACTGTTGGTAAAAGATGCCGATTTGCCGGAAGCACTTTGGCCTGCTCTGCAATTGTTGCTTACGGATGCAAACAAACGCAAAGTGATGCAAGTGAATATCAAACAATTTTCAATAACCAATGCCGACGATGTAATTGCCGACGCCATACTATCCGTTGTATAACGATGCATATCAGTAGCATACATAGGGTTTTTTTTATTGGCATAGGTGGCATAGGCATGAGTGCGTTGGCCAGATTTTTTTTATCGAGAGGAAAAGTGGTTTCCGGTTACGATAAAACCGCCACACCTCTTACGGAGAAATTGCAAGCAGAAGGTGCATCAATCGTGTTTGAAGATGCAGGAGAATTTATTGACAAAGAAGTTGATTTGGTTGTATACACGCCTGCGGTCAGGGATGGTGTTATTTTATCCTGGTATCGGGAGCATGGCTATAATATCATGAAGCGCAGCGAAGTGCTTGGCGTAATTACGGCAAGCGGCTTTAGCATTTGTGTTGCCGGAACGCATGGCAAAACGAGTATCAGCACCATGGTGGCGCATATACTCCGACATACCGGCTATGGATGCAATGCTTTTTTAGGCGGTATCTCTACTAATTATCAAACCAATTATTGGAGCAGCGACCGCGATGTTTTTGTAGTAGAAGCCGATGAATTTGACAGAAGCTTCCTCCGCCTGTCGCCGGATATTGCCATTGTAAGTGCCATTGATCCCGATCATTTGGATATATATGGCACCGCAGCGGAATTTGCAAAGGGCTTTACATCTTTTGTTTCGCTAATTGATAGTAAAGGATTGCTGATTTGCAACCATAGTGCGGCAATGCTTAAAGATGATGTGCAAATACCGGTTACCTGTTATGCGCTGCATGCGGCACAAAATGTACAGGTGCACACCCAAAATCTGGAGCTCTCAGGAAGAGGTTTTTTGTTTGACATAGCTGGTATTGACAATATGATGCAAGTGCAGATGCAGGTTGGTGGATTGCACAATGTAGAAAATATGCTGGCAGCCATACTGGTAGCTACTTATTTAGGAATTGATGCTGCGGCTATTAAGGATGCAGTGGCAGCTTACGAAGGCGTTTACCGGCGTTTTATGTATGTATCGGGTGGTTATGCCGATAGTGACTTTACTTATATTGATGATTATGCACATCATCCTACCGAATTGCAGGCACTCCTGAGCAGTGTGCGTCAGCGGTTTGCAGATAAAGCTGTAACCGTCATATTCCAGCCGCATTTATTCAGTCGAACAAAAGATTTTGCCAGCGGTTTCGCGGATGTACTGAGCCAGGCAGATAATGTGTGGTTGTTGCCCGTTTATCCGGCACGGGAGCAGCCCCTGCCGGGAGTGGATAGCGCTATGTTGGCCGCTATGATGCCGAAAGAAAAAGTAATACTGGCTGATAAGGATGTAATCGTTGATATGCTTGATCAATATCGTCCTGAGGTATTGGTTACTGCCGGTGCGGGTGATATAGATCAGCTGACGGATAAAATAAATGAATGGTGGCATAAACAAGAGAGCATAGTTGAGTAAAGAAAAAACATACAAGGTATTGGCCCGGTTGGCTTGGGTGCTTACGGCATGTGGTATTATTTTCTTAGTGAACAGTGCTATGCATTCGGGAGCCAAAGAAAAATGCCAGGGCATACAGCTATCGGACGCCGGTAAAACTGTTGATAGTGCCAAGCGGGCAGAGATATTCAATATTATACGTGCATATGTGAATAATTCTGTAACGCAAATGACCGTGCATGATATTCCTTTGACTAAGCTGGAAGAAGTGTTGGACAACGAGGAGTGGATTGACGGTGCTCATGTTTATTTCGATAATGCCAACTATCTCCATATAGATCTTAATTCCCGGAAACCCGTTGCAAGAATATTTAGTGATAAAGGCGGTAATTATTATCTGGACGCAAGTGCAAGAGAATTTACCGTTTTCAATATAAAGCAAAATGATCTCGTACTGTTTACAGGAGTACCTACTCCGGGCAGGAAAGATTCAGCTAACAAAGCAGTTCTCCAGAGTGAATTGGTAACCATTGCGCAGGCCATAGCTACAGATAGTTTTTGGTTGGCACAAACAGACCAGGTGGAGTATACGCCGGCAGGCTATAAACTACATCCGGTGTTGGGTAATCATACGGTTTGGCTTGGCAATAGCCATGAGATGAATGCAAAGTTGGCGCGCTTAAAGATCTTTTACAAGCAGGTATTATCGCAAGTGGGGCTTGATGCATTTGGTGTGATTAATGTGGCCTATGCAGGACAGGTAGTGGTACAGCAATCCATGCAGACGCAAAAAGTGTCGGCTGTGCAGCTTAACCGCAATATGGAAAAAATGGCAGATAAGAATAAAACTATTGCCGATGAAACAGCCATACCATCAGCAGCTAAAGCCGGCCGGCTCGTAGATACTAAGCCGGTAGCCGCAATAGAGGAACCGGCAAAGGAAACAGTAAAGCCACAAGCCAAAACACCTAAAGCGATAATGCCTAAGAAAATAAACAACAACAACTAAACACTAATCTGAAATGAGTCAGGCAAACACAAATCCCATCATCGTAGGCCTTGATATAGGCACTACAAAAATTGCAGCCATTGCAGGTCGAAAGAACGAGTTCGGCAAACTGGAGATTCTGGGTTTCGGAAAGGCAAGCAGCAACAATAGTGTGCAGCATGGTCAGGTGCTCAATATTGAGAATGCCGTAAAAGCTATTAACGAAGCCATGCAAAATTGCAGGCAAAGCAATCCTAATCTCGATATACGCGAAGTATATGTGGGCATTGCAGGCCATCATATCAAAAGCCTGCAAACAAGGGGCGATCTGGTCCGGCAGAATACCGACGACCTGATTACCTATGAGGACATTTCACAACTCATAGCCGATCAGCGGAAAACCTATATACCTGCTGGTGATCAGATTATTGATGTGATACCGCAGGAGTTTAGCGTTGATAATTACGACCATATTGGCAATCCGGTGGGATATAGTGGTGTAAAAGTTGGTGCTAATTTTCACATCATCACCGGCGATAAAGTGGCCATTAAAAATATTACACGCGCTGTAAACAACAGCAGCCTTGCTATTAAGGATATCGTATTGCAGCCCCTGGCTTCAGCTGATGCCGTTATGTGTGATTACGATCTTGAAGCCGGAGTTGCTATTCTTGATATAGGCGGTGGTACAAGCGATCTTGCTGTTTTTCACGATGGCATTTTACGCCACACCGCAGTTATTCCCTTTGGTGGCGAAAACATTACCAATGATATCAAAGTTGGTTTAGGAGTACTGAAGAGTCAGGCCGAAGCCATGAAAATTCAGTTTGGCAGTGCATCATCGCAAAATGCAAAGAGTAATGCCATTATTACAATACCGGGCATCAGAAATACAGCTGCCAAGCAGGTGAGCGTTAAAACGCTTGCGCAAATTATAGAATCGCGCATGGGTGAGATACTGGATTTTGTAGTATTTCATCTTAAACAGGTGGGCATGGACCATCGCATGCTTAACGGTGGTATTATACTTACCGGTGGCGGCTCGCAACTCAAACATCTTATTCAGCTTACGGAATTTAATACCGGCATGAGTGCTCGTGTTGGTCTGCCGATAGAACATTTGGCAAGCGGATACATTGACGAGCTTACCAAACCGATGTATGCTACCTGTATTGGCCTTATTCTTAAAGGCTACGATGATTTTGAAAAGAACAAGAAGCAATTTGAAGTAAAGAATACCGATGTAAGCGTGCCTGAGATATTTACAAAACCCGAAGTAGAACAACCGGCCGATGAAGAGGAAGTTCCACAAGGCAAAGGGCGTGGCCGAAATAACGGCAAATCTATTTGGGACAGAATGCGCGATTCGCTACTGGAAATTTTTAAAGAAGATGACGATCCCTATTTGAATTAATACACCTGACTAAACAACTTACTAACTGTCAACTGCAAAAAATTACAACTATGGTTCATTTTGATATGCCCCCGCAGAAGTCGAACATCATTAAAGTACTGGGCTTTGGCGGCGGCGGCGGCAACGCTGTTAACCACATGTATCAGCAAGGTATTCAGAACGTCGATTTTATTATTTGCAACACCGATGCGCAGGCTTTACAACAAAGCGAAGTGCCCAATAAGATTCAACTCGGGCCACATCTTACATCCGGTTTGGGTGCAGGTGCTAACCCGGAAGTAGGCCGTCAGGCAACGGAGGAAAGCCTGGAAGAAATAAGGCGTATGCTTGAAATAAATACCAAGATGGCATTTATTACTGCTGGCATGGGTGGTGGAACCGGTACAGGCGGTGCACCTACCGTAGCGCGTATCTGTAAGGAACTTGGCATTCTTACAGTGGGTATTGTTACTACGCCATTTGCATTTGAAGGACCCAAACGCATGCAGCAGGCGCAATCGGGTATCAATGAACTGAAAGATCATGTAGATACGC
>JAHEMO010000101.1 GCA_024643625.1 Chitinophagaceae bacterium | reverse complement strand
GTCGCTCTTACAGCCCAAATCGGTTTCAGTATAAAAGCGCACTGTGTAGGTGTTTGCAGCAGTGTAGGTATGCGAAAATGCTTGCGCATCAGGTCTCGTCAATTGGGTGCCGTCACCCAGGTTCCACCACCGCCGGTTGATGTTGCCATCTGCAGATGTGGACTTGTCTGTAAAAGTAGTAAGCAGGTTTACGCAACTGCCGGAGGCAAGGGCGAAATCAGCAATCGGTTTTGCGTTTACTTTAATACTTCCGGTAATGGTATCGCTGAAGCATCCTTTATCCGATATCACCCAATGCTTTACAGCAATATTTCCCGCAGTGGCAAATCTGTAGCCCGGATTATTAGCCGTATCTGGCTTTGCCGTTCCAATTTGCCAAATCTGTAATGCGGCAGTTTGGTTAGCCCCGAAGCTGCTATTGTCTGTTAGCTTTACCGAATCCTGCTGGCAAAGCGTTGTGGGAATAGTCCACCCTGCTTTGGGTTGCTGATAAACCGTTGATAAGCTTTTCGAAGCAGAAGCCACGCAGCCTGCTGACGAAGTTGTCTGTAGTGAAACATTAAAAGGTCCGGCACTTTTATAATTATGTGTTGGGTTAACTGCCGTCGATGTCCCACCATCGCCAAAGTTCCATAAATAAGCCAAACTGCTATTATCGCCTGGGGGCAGTTTAGATTGATTGGTAAAGCTAGCCAGTCCATTGGGCAAACAAATACCAGCCGGCAAGGTAAAGTTCACCAATGGCAGTGCCTTAACCCTAATAGTATCCGTGAACAGCGTGCTTTTGCACCCCGACGTAGTTGTGACACGCAGGCTTACCGGATAGTTTCCCAGGGTATCGAATTTCACCGTTCGAGCAGCATTGGACGTAAGCGAATCTTTTGCCCCGCCGGGATAAAACCATTGCCAAACACCAATAGTGCCCGAAGCAACGGTGCTTTTGTCGGTGAGCGTGATATTTGCTTTTTCACAAACCGGGCTGCTGATACTGAAAGATGCTACCGGCGGTTGGGTGACTGTTACCGTTTTTGTGGCTTCGGCAAAACAACCTACTTCAGTTAATATGGTTTGTTTCACACTAAAGCTTCCCGGGGCTGCATATACTTTCGAAGGATTGCGCACAGAGTCAATACTGCCATCGCCAAAACTCCAGGTGTATTTATTTACCAACACACCATCTGTTTGGCTGGCATCTGTGAACCTAACCGTATCGCCCAGACAACCCGCTAAACCATTATTGCCAAAATTGAAATCTGCAATGGGCTTCGAGACCACCTCGAGATCATAGTCAATTTCCTGTTCCCCATCACAGCCATCGGTGGCAGGGCTTACAGCCACTACCGTAATTGGGTAAGTGCCTTTTGTAGGCGCATTATACGTTTTGGAAATCCGATATACAAACAGCTGCCGGCCTTCCAGAAAATAGGTGCTGTCAGGCACAGGATTATTAATAATCTCATCTGGAAAAAGACCATAAAACCGCCATTCAATTTTGGGCGTAGCATAAGGTAGAGTCATGCTAAACTTGAAAGGTGTATTGACACAAGTAGCCGGAAAGTTTACAGTAGCATAATCGTTTTTTATACTTACAAACTGAAACAAATCGCGCACATTACTACCGGCGTTATAGCCATAGGATTCTACGTTGCCATATCCATAGGCGATAGCATTGAAACCCGAATCGGCAACAAGATTGGTAATCGGATTGGCTATGACGGCCGCCGAAACTTCCTCTTGCAAATAAGAATATGGCGTTCCAGGGATATCTACAAAGGGAGATAACGGTATAATGCCATTGATGCGAAAACTTGGTGCAGCAACTTTCTTGATGATGATATTGAGAAAACACCGGTTCACGTTACTCTGACCGGCAGGTACCGAAGTTTGATGCGCATTAAAAACGGTGATATTGTTGATGGATTGTTCGGTGGGCGTAAGCACAATCATTTCCGGATCGCTTTGTACGCCATCGCAACCTTGCGCCGTTATGTATTGCACTACGGTAATGGGCTTATCGGCCTCAATGAGGTTGGGAACTCCGGTTTTATACTCATAAAAACCATTGGCATTTAAACCTGTCAGGGTGGTTGTAACGCCATTCTCGGTTCTTTTTACCACGGTTGCGGGATCCAAAACAAATACCCGAATGATATCATTCACTTTAAGCTTAAAAGGTGCGGTTAGGTAACTCTTGCCAAAAGACCGCGTGGGAAACAACTGTTGAAATAAATTGTCGCCGCTATTGCCGGTTGTACAATCAAAAGATGACCAGGTGGTGGCACTGAAGACGGCAATTGGTTTGCAAGTCGTACCATTCGTGGCAATTGATTTTACCGTGGTACCGGAGATATCGGCATTTTGCTGAAACTGTACCTGATATACATCGCCAGGCTGCGATAAGGTAATGGTGTAGGGTGTGCCTGCGGGCTTGGTATTGTCGCGGCTTGTTGCTTTGGGGTTTATTTCGATTACCGTGTTGGGCTCCTTTGCCATAATGCAAAGTGCTGCATAGCCACTATTGGTGCCGCTTGCGCCACGGCTCCAGTAACTTGGCACCAGGTAATCTTTACCCCAAACCGCTGTGGGCAGTGCCAGTGTGCTGCCAGACCTCGCCGCCCTGATAATATGCGCATACACCACTACGGGCTGGTCGGCGGTAACATGAATGCCTGAGTTGGTTAGTATGCCTTCTAACTGTGATTGGTATACCGATGTATTTGGTGCCACACCATTAGGTCCCAAAAAAATACTGCGCAGCCCATTAGCGGCAATACTGAAAGGGATATTGGTACCGGCAAAACTCACCTGACCTGTTGCGGCCCTATCGCTGGTGATGTATAAAGCAAAAACTGCCTGCGTAGCATCAACGTGTGCCGGAAAAGTGAGCCAAAATTCTTTGCCTTTATTTGATAAATCCTGCGTATGGGCAAGAAAGGCAACGAAAAGGCCTAACCCCGACAACACAATACGCCTCCCAAACTTTCCCATGCCGGCAGTTAAATAAAACTTGTTTTGATTGAATTCTTTTAGACGCTGATGCTTGCGAAAATAGCCGTTTAGCTAACCCCTGCTGCAACGCCGGCTGTCCCACCCGCGCTGCTGGAGGCGGTGGACCATGTATTAACGTCAATTTGTATTTGTGTGTTGTGCGAGCAGGTATGACCGGGTGTCTGGGCCGAGGTTTAATACGGCGTCCAAAATGGAGAGATGAGGTGTGAATTGTTGCCCAAAAACCTGCATGTAGGCCTGCACAGAAGCATTCGATATGCTGAGGGGTTCGTCCCTACCTGCTTCATTTACCTGTAGCGTTGGTTTTTCCAAAAACTGCCAATCCGCGCCCAGCCACTGCCTTAGCAGCTGCCAGGCCATCAGGTTGAAGTCCCATAATCTATGCGGCTGCTGACTGTACATTTTTTCGAGTGCCGGACCGTAATGTTCAAAAAATGGCGCCCTCGCGTATGCCGAAACCAGAGTACGCCAATGCGTGCGTTGCCAGGGTTGAGTATAATCTATCTCCACTGCCCCCGCAGGTAGTCTTTTATTTCTACCACCCTTCAGTGGAACCGAAAGGGTGATAGGTCCGTTGGCTCCCAAAATTCTAAAGCGGTTGCGATTTCCCATTTTGGGGTAGACGTCATCGGGGTTAAAAACAATACAGGTAGCACCAATTGCTTTACGAAGTAAGGAAACCGACGCAAACAGTTGATTTTCAATGTGTAAATACTTTTCTTTTTCTCGCATACGACATATTGTCACTCCTTCTGAATATTGTCCAATCTAACAGAAAATAGTCATTAAAATTGAATACAATTTATTAATATAAACAACTTAATTAATTGATTATCAATATCTAAGATTTAATTTTAAGACACTAATAATTATGGCTTTGCCTTTGGGTCAAATACTATGGCCAATCCCACATATTTTAGCAGCCAATATTGCAATAATACATCCTGCTTATGCTCAGTAAATCGGCTTTCATAAAAACAATTAGTGGCAGTCTCATCGCCGTAGCCTTAGGGCTATCAGGATGCGCAGACTTGAAATCATTGAAATTTGCGGGCATTGAAAAATTGAGCCTGCAGCCTGTGTCCCTCGCCTCTTCTGATCTTAAAGCAGAAATATTGGTGTACAATCCTAATAAGCGAAAAATATATGTGGAGCGCTGGAATGCCGATATTATCATTAATGGCAGGCAGCTGGCTTCGCACAATAGCGACAGCAGTTTTATTTTGGCTGCCTTGGACACGCTGCGGTACCCTCTTTCATTGTCGGTAAGTAATATTGGTTTGCTGGGCGGTGCGCTGGATTTTGTTGGCGGTAAAAGACAGTATCGGATAAAAGGAAATGCCCGGGCAGGAACCCGGGCACTTAAAATAAATATGCCTTTTGATGAAACTGGTGAATTAAAATTCTAGTGGATTTCCTTTTCTGTTTTTGCGGGTGGGATCGGCTTGCAGCAGGCAGGCAGTTTTTCAACTTCCTCTTTTCGCGGCATCACGTCATCGGCCTTAAAGCCCGCTGTAGCTATGGCTGCTTTCAGCACTTCTATATTGGTACGGTCGGGGTAAAAAGTAACCTGGGTGATCCCCCGCTGATAAATGACCGTTATTTTAACGAGACCGTCGGTGTATTGGGGAGCCACAGACTCAATAATTTTTTTGCATTCGGCGCATTTTGCGTCGGGTGTGGCTATGGTCACTTTTTGGGTTTTGAACTGCGCATTAGCTGCAACTCCCGTTAACATCAAAGCAATGAAGACAAAACATTTCATAGTAGAAAGCATTTAGAAGTGGAACGCCGATGGCGGCTAATTGTTGTTTATTGCGCCCAGGTATCCGGCGATTGGCGCCATGCTTGCAGCAAATCGTAGTCCTTTGCAGGCACAATTCCATTGGCAACGGCCAGCTCAATTAGCGCTGGATAATCGGTCAGCGCCATAAAAGGAATATTGGCTTTGGCAAAGGCTTGTTCCGCCACAGCAAAGGAGTAGGTGAATATGGCCAGCAGGCCCACCACCTCCAACCCGGCGCGTTGTAACGCTTCTACAGCTTTTAAACTGCTGCCGCCGGTACTTACCAAATCTTCAATTACCAGCACTTTGGCACCGGGCTGAAAACTACCTTCAATCTGGTTACCCATGCCATGTTCTTTGGGTTTTGGCCGCACATATACAAATGGCAACTTTAACTGGTCGGCAGCCAATGCCCCCCAGGCTATACCTGCGGTAGCCACACCGGCTATCAGCTCAGCATCGGCAAAAGATTCAAAGGCAACGCTACACATTTCACTTTTGATGAACTCCCTTATGTAGGGCTGCCCCAGAACGGTACGATTGTCGCAATAAATTGGACTCTTCCAACCGCTGGCCCAGGTAAAAGGTTTATCGGGCGATAGCCGGATGGCTGCTGCCTGGAGTAGTTTTTCTGCGACAACGGTTTTATTTGAATTCTTCATGGTATTATCAGGTGAGAGTGTTGCGAAATAAGCGCTTTCCGCTTTGTACCCATCCATCGTCATCAGCAGTTTAAAAAATATGGTAGAAGATTTACATTTTATGCCATACCACAGGTATTGCGCAGCGCATTTTGTATACTTGTAACATCATGGCAGACTATACCATTTATTTTGGCAATAAACCATTTTTCATAACACCGCATATGAATGAGCGGCTATATGCGCTCACTACCTGGGGTGGAACCATCATCGTCAATCAGCCCAACGAAGCGGCAATTGCCCAGTGCATTCATGATCTGGACCGGACGGATGCGGAAGCCGTTATTATTCTCACCAATAAGGTAGATCACTACTGGGCTAGTTTTAAAGAGCAATTCACACTAATTGATGCCGCCGGCGGACTGGTTAGCAATCCACAGGGCCAAATGCTGGCGATATTCAGACGAGGAAAATGGGACTTGCCAAAAGGGAAGCAGGACGATGGCGAAGATTTGGTGCAATGTGCTATGCGTGAAGTACGTGAAGAAACCGGATTAGCCACCCTGGATTTAGGCGATCGTATCTGTACCACCTACCATACTTACCATGAGGGTAAAAAATTTGTACTAAAGTCATCGCATTGGTGGCATATGTATGCTAAAGAAGGGCAAAAAGTATTACCGCAAACAGAAGAAGATATTACAGAAGTTCGATGGGTGGACCATCAACAATTGGATACTATCTTAACCAATACTTATCCGGCCATTAAAGATGTAATAGCCCAGGCTATGCAACACCACTAATTTGCGCTTCGTGTGGCTGACGCCCCGCTATTACCGCTACCGTTAGCCGGCAACTGCAGGTTATTTTACCGCGATCATCCGTTATATCTATTTGCCACACGTGCGTGGTGCGCCCAAGGCGTACCGGACGGCAAAGGGCGGTTACAACACCTCCGCGAACACTTCGTAAATGGCTGGCATTTACTTCTAGTCCCACGCATTGATATTTGCTATGGTCCACTACCAAAGTAGAAGCCACACTACCCAGCGTTTCCGCCAATACCACATTGGCCCCACCATGCATAAAGCCATAAGGCTGCATGGTACGCGGCGAATGAGGCATGGTTGCCGAGATAAAGTCGTTGCCAATTTCTTTAAACCGAATTCCCAGAAATTCCGACATCGTGCCCTTACCAAAATTATTCAATTGCTCAGCCTCGGGCTGGCTAAACCAGATTGTTTCTTTTGTCATATATAAAACGCCGTTTTACTTAACGGGATACAAATGCTGCAACACAGCAGGTGGTATAAATGCCCTTACATCGCCCTGATTACGATACACATCGCGAACGAGGGTGCTAGCCACAAAAGCAAAGGGCGGTGAGCAGGTTAGAAATATAGATTCAATGCCGTCGTCCAGCGTGCGGTTCATGTCGGCAATGGCTTTCTCGTACTCAAAATCGTTAACGTAGCGAATGCCGCGCAATATAAATTTTGCGCCTATGGCCTTACAGCAATCAATGGTGAGGCCTTCATAAACAATGGCGCTCACTTTACTATTGTCCTTATAGGTCTCCCGCACCCATGCCAGCCGCAACTCTTCATCAAACATGGGCTGCTTATTAGAATTTCGGCCAATGCCTACCACAAGTTTGTCGAATAACGGAAGCGCACGATCTATGATGTCAACATGCCCAAGTGTTATGGGATCAAATGTGCCGGGAAATAATGCTATCCGCATGTTTGCTGAATTATGACCTTATAAATCTTGATTAGTTATTACCACTTAGCAAATAAAGCGCAGCCATGCGCACCGCCACACCATTTTCTACCTGATTAAGAATAATGCTTTGTCCGCTATCGGCCACGTCACTATCTATCTCTACACCACGGTTTATTGGCCCGGGATGCATAATGGTAATATTACGGGATAATTTTTCAAGCATCGTTTTCTTGATGCCATAGGCTAAGTTGTATTCGCGAAGCGATGAAAACAACACTTGATTTTGCCGCTCCAATTGTATGCGCAGCACATTAGCGACATCGCACCACTGCAGGGCATCCTCTACCTTATGCCAGACTTTTATGCCAAACGCTTCTGCCAAATGAACGGGTATTAATGTAGGCGGACCGGCCACAGCAACCTCTGCCCCCATTTTGGTAAGCAGGTAAATATTACTGAGGGCCACCCGGCTATGCATAATGTCGCCAAATAATGCCACACGCACCCCTTGCAGTGTGCCCAGTTTTTCCTGAATACTAAAAGCATCCAGCAAAGCTTGTGTGGGATGTTCATTTATACCATCACCGGCGTTTATAATGGCTGCCGGAATATGGCGACTAAGAAAATGCGGAGCCCCGCTTGCACTATGGCGCATCACCACCATATCTACTTTCATGCTCAGGATATTGTTCACTGTGTCCAGCAGTGTCTCCCCTTTTTTAACCGAGCTTGAACTTGCGGCAAAATTGATAGTGTCAGCCCCAAGTCTTTTTTCAGCAAGTTCGAATGAGATGCGGGTACGCGTGCTGTTTTCGTAAAACAGATTTACAATGGTGGTGTCCCGCAGCGAGGGCACTTTTTTCACCGGTCTTTGCAATACTTCCTTGAAAGTAGCCGCGGTTTTTAAAATAATGGAAATGTCGTCAGGGGTAAGATCTTTAATGCCCAGCAGATGTTTGACAGAGAGGCTCATTAAAAATCAAAGATAGGGTGAGCCTGCTATTTTCGGCCGATCCGTTTTAAATCAATGGCATGCGGTTGACTCCGGCCTATGGTTTGTTGGCAAATAGTTGGTGCAAAAAATCGTCGAGCGCCTGCCCGCGCAGGTTTTTACCAATTATTCTGCCTTCCGTATCCAGTATCAGGTTTTGCGGGATAGACTGGATGCGGTACTGCTTTGCTACTTCGTTTTGCCAATAACCCAAATCGCTTACCTGTGTCCAATCCAGATTGTCGGCCTTAATGGCATCCACCCATTTTGTCTTATCCTTATCGAGGCTAACCCCCAAAATGGTAAAATTGTTTTGCTTATGAATTTGAAATGCTTTTACGAGGTTAGGATTCTCCAGGCGGCAAGGACCACACCAGCTGGCCCAAAAATCTATAAGTACAAACCGACCACGGAAATCACTGAGTTTTACCAGTTTTCCATCTGGCGTGTGCTGCGCAAACTCAGGCGCTATCTGGCCATAGCCAAATAATTTTTCGGTTTCAAACTGCTCCATAAAAGCCTGGCCATAAGGATGCTCCATTTGCTTACTGCTAACCTGCTTGCTCCACCCATCGTATACATCAACAGGAAATTTGAGCGGCCAAAGCTGGTATAATAAAAACGGCGCTACGGCAGTATTGCCGTTTTGCAGCAGAAAGCCCTCTACCTTTTTTTGCACTTCGGCTTTAAGGGCATCCCTTATCAGGTTTAAGCTGTCGGTGTTATAACCATTGGTGCCGGCCGATTGGTAGGCGCTATACACTTCATTGAGCGAAGCAAAATCTCCTCCAAAAGTGCCTATCATTTTTTTAAACGCCAAAGCAGATGCCCCTTGCTGCACGGTATAATTGCCCATACTATCCTGCAAAACGAGGGTAGTCGTTTCATTGGCTAAAAAAACCGGATAGTTAATGGTTCGCCCGGAACCATTAGCGGCCGTTAGGGCAAGCGTATAGATATCTTCGGCTACAAGCTTCATGGTAAATTTTCCTTCACCATTTACTACCTGCCTTGACGATCCGCGCATTGCCGAAATATTGCCGCCATTAATGCTGAAGGAATATCCGTTGGGTGCAAAAGGAACCTGCACCGTAAGCTTCAGCGTATCGGCTGCAAAACCGCCTGTAACCGAGGCTAATAAAAGCAAAGTGGTGAGCCATAAAGACAGGGCCATGGTTTTCCTTGCCGGGCTTTGGCCATGCCCTACTACTTTCGCGTCGGTATTCATCATTTGCATACTCATTCTAAAAATCAAAAATAAGTAATGACCCGTTTAGGCATTTTGGGTGGTGGACAATTAGGCCGTATGTTGTTGCAGCAGGCAGCCAATTACCCGGTAGAAACCTTTGTATTGGAGAACGATGAAAATTGCCCGGCAGCGCACTTGTGCCACAACTTTTACAAAGGCGATATACGTGATTATGAAACAGTTATGGCCTTTGGAACTCTGGTAGATGTGATAACCATTGAGATTGAAAATGTAAATATAGAGGCGCTTGAGCAGCTTGAAAATCAGGGGGTTAAAGTAATTCCAAAACCTGCTGTACTGCGCACCATCAAGAGCAAAATCAGACAAAAAGCATTTTATCGGGAACACGAAATACCCACGCCGGCCTATGTGGTTACGGATTCGTTGGCACATTTGGAAGCTCAGGCCGACTTTTTGCCCGCCGTCCACAAACTTGCCGAAGGGGGGTATGACGGCAAAGGCGTACAAATACTCGAGACCAAGGCCGACATTGCAAAAGGCTTTGATGCCCCTGCGGTGCTGGAAAAAAAAGTGCAGATTGACAAAGAGATTGCCGTGATTGTTGCTGTGGATCAGCAAGGAGAAACCGTTTTCTTCCCGCCTGTAGAAATGGTCTTCGACCCCTACCTCAATTTGTTGGACTTTCAACTATCACCGGCACAACTGCCCGAAAAAACTACCTGGCGCATGGAGGCCATTGTGTTTAAACTGGCAAAAGCCTTTAAGAGTCCGGGGTTGTTTGCCATTGAAATGCTGCTGGACAGGCAGGGTGAAATTTGGGTCAACGAAACCGCGCCAAGGGTACACAACAGCGGCCACCATACCATTGAGGCACATGTTACCTCACAGTACGACATGCTGCTGCGTATTCTGCTGGGCTATCCTGCCGGCAATACCGAAATGCTGCGTCCATCGGTGCTCGTAAATCTTGTTGGCGATAAGGCTGAAACCGGTGAAAGCTATTACAACCGTATGCGCGATATCTTAAAAATAGATAGTGCCTATCTGCATGTTTACGGTAAATCGGAAAGCCGGGCGGGCCGAAAAATGGGGCATGTAACTGCCCTTGGCAACGACAAGGTGGATCTGGTGCTGAAAGCGAAGCAAATAAAACAGATTGCTAAAGGCTAAAAGCAAGCCTGGGTTACCTGTTTTTCAACCTTTCTTATGCATTTGCCAATCTAAGTTGTACTTCGGCTCGCTTTTTGAACCCGAGTTGGAAACTCAGGCAATGGCAGGATTGGGTTTGTATCCGCTTGATTTTGGGATTTTTAAAACATTACCTGACGAAAGAACTTAAACAAAACAGCGTCCATTAACCACACTATGATTTCGAAACAACAATCAGGATATATTATCGCAATAACGCTGCTTAGCTTTTTTGCCTGCAAGGATAAACAACCAGAGCAGGCTCAGGGACAGCGCCAAAATTCACCGGCAATCTTTGATGCCATAGTGGCTAATCCTGAGCCGCTTAGCCGCAGCCTTGAGGTGCCGGGAACCATTATGCCTTTTGAAAGCACCGATATCCATCCCGAAATTTCGGGAAGGGTTACCGGCATTTCCTTTAAAGAAGGTACTGTAGTAAGCAAGGGGGCCTTATTGGTAAAGCTTTTTGATGAAGACCTCCGCGCTCAGTTAGAGAAGTT
>JAHEMO010000363.1 GCA_024643625.1 Chitinophagaceae bacterium | reverse complement strand
TTCAAAAAGTACAGGATACCTCCGGCTTACACATAGCCTTCGACAACAGGCTTAGCGAAAGGCCACCGCAGGCTATCGAAATAAACTTATACCGGGTACTGCTGGAAATAATCCATAACACCGTGAAACATGCTGAAGCATCAGAAATGCGAATCCAATTAGCCAGCAATGGTAAAACCATACGATTGGCTACGGAAGATAATGGCAAAGGGTTTGACACCCTAAAGGCCATGCAGGGTAAGGGGGGGCATGGTTTACTCAATTTGCAAAGCCGTGCAGAAGTAATGGGCGCTGAGTTTACCTTTGAAAGCAAGCCTGGTAAAGGCACACGCTATCTTTTTGAAATTCCACACCAAGCATGAACCAAGGAACAACTACCGGTGACATACACATCATTATTGCCGACGACCATGAAATTTTCAGGGACGGATTGAAACTGATGATCAGTAAAAATCCTGGCATTAAGCTATTGGCAGAGGCGGCCAATGGCGCAGAATTGATAGAACTGGTTAAGCAGCACAAACCCGATGTGGTGATTACCGATATTAAAATGCCCATTAAGGATGGTATTGAAGCTGCCAAAGCCATCAAACAAGCTTTGCCCGAAACCGGCATTATTGGCTTCAGCATGTTTGACGAAGATGACCTTATTATTGAAATGCTGGAAGCAGGGGCCACCGGATATTTGCTTAAGAATGCCGATAAGGAGGAAGTTATAGAAGCCATCGAAACAGTGTACAGGGAAGAAAGCTATTACTGCAAAAACACCAGTAAAAAACTTGCCCTCATGATTGCCAAAAGCAAATACCATCCCTACATCAAAAAAAAGCGTCCCGAATTCAACGAAAAAGAAATTGAAGTAATACACCATATCTGTCAGGAACAGACGAATAAAGAAATGGCAGAACAACTTTTTATGAGCGTTCGAACCGTAGAGGGCTACAGACTTCGCATTCAGGAAAAAATGGGTGTAAAGAATACTGTTGGTCTGGTTATCTATGCTATTCAGCATGATTTATTTAAGCCGGAAAAATAAATGCGCATCCGGCACCCTCATTCTATTACCGCGCTAAACCATTTATTATGACAACAGATTTTCTGGTAATTGGCTCCGGCATAGCCGGCCTCACTTATGCGGTGAAAGTAGCAGAAGCCATGCCTGATAAAAAAGTATTGGTTATTACCAAAACGGTAAGCGATGAAACCAATACCAAATATGCGCAGGGCGGTGTTGCCGGCGTATGGGATACGGCTATCGATAGCTTTGCCAAACATATTGAAGACACTCTGATAGCCGGCGATGGACTATGCGATAAACACATCGTGGAGATAGTAGTAAAAGAAGGTCCTGAACGCATTCGCGAGCTTATTGGATGGGGCGCAAGCTTCGATAAGGCTTCCGATGGCGACTACCGCCTTGGCCGTGAAGGTGGCCATAGCGAAAGCCGCATTTTGCATCATAAAGATGTAACCGGTAAAGAAATGGAGCGAGCCCTGCTGGATAAGGTTGCTTCCTTAACCAACATCAGTATTCTCAACCATTGTTTTGTAGTAGAAATTATTACACAGCACCACCTCGGCTATCTGGTCACCAAAAGCACCCCTAACATTACCTGCTACGGCGTGTACATCCTCAACCTTGCCTCGCAGGAAATTGAAAAAATATTGAGTAAGGTTACGCTGTTTGCTACCGGTGGTAATGGTGCCATTTATAGGAGTACCACCAATCCGGCCATTGCTACAGGCGATGGGATAGCCATGGTATATCGTGCCAAGGGACGCATTGAAAACATGGAGTTTATTCAGTTTCATCCCACGGCATTATATGAACCGGGCAAGAAGGGGCAATCGTTTTTAATAACCGAAGCGGTGCGTGGCGATGGCGGCATACTGCGCAATGCGTCGGGTGAAGCCTTTATGGCACGCTACGACGAGCGTAAAGACCTTGCCCCACGTGATATTGTAGCCCGCGCCATTGATAATGAAATGAAGGTGAATGGTACCGAACATGTGTACCTCGATTGCAGGCATATGCCCATGGAAAAATTTATGGAGCATTTCCCCAACATCTACGAAAAATGCAAAAGCATTGGCATAGATGTATCCCGTGATATGATACCGGTAGCGCCGGCGGCGCATTACAACTGTGGTGGCATACAAACCGATGAATTTGGTCTTACCTCCATTGACAATCTGTACGCCGCAGGCGAATGTGCCGGCACCGGCCTGCATGGCGCCAACCGATTGGCAAGCAATTCACTGCTGGAAGCCATGGTATTTGCACATCGTGCAGCGCACCACGCATTGTCTGCAATAGCCACCCTTAGCGAAACCCACACCGGCCCCAACGGTGAAAGAATACCCGATTGGGATGCAAGGGGAACAACAAGTCCCAAGGAAATGATTTTGATAACACAAAGCGTAAAAGAGCTGCAAATGCTCATGAGCGATTATGTAGGCATTGTACGCAATAATATTCGTTTGGAGCGTGCCATGCGGCGCCTCGATTTACTGTACGAAGAAGTAGAAGCCCTGTACCGAACCACAAGAGTTTCGCCGCAACTATGCGAACTCCGCAATATGATAACGGTGGCCTACCTGGTGGTGAAATGTGCGCAGTTCCGCCACGAAAGCCGCGGCCTCCATTTCAATACCGATTTCCCGGAAAAATCGGCAATTGTGCAGGATATTGTATGGTAACCTAACCTTTGCACCTAAGTTAACAGCATGGGTTACTACATCGTTTATGGATTTTTTTACGGCATATCGCTGCTGCCCTGGTTTATTATCTATGGTATCAGCGATATCATTTTTCTGTTGATGGCCTATGTTTTTCGCTATCGCAGAGACATAATACTGGAGTCGCTGGCTAAATCATTTCCAGAGAAAACCGAAAAAGAAAGACGGCAGATTTTGCGCAGCTTCTATCGCAACTTTAGCCAAACCTGGATGGAAATGATTAAACTGCTTTCCA
>JAHEMO010000100.1 GCA_024643625.1 Chitinophagaceae bacterium | reverse complement strand
AAGTTTCTGTTGCTGGTACTGATGCAATATTTACCGGCCGGTATTTTGTCTTCATTCATGCCGAGACAGGCGGAACATCCAGCCTGACGCAACATAAATCCCGCGGCTTCAAATATTTTATCGATGCCTTCTTCACGCGCTTGCTTTTCTACCAATTGGCTACCTGGTACTATCCAAACCTCTACATCAGGTGCTTTTGTTTTGCCCTTTACTACTTCAGCTACCATGCGCAAATCTTCTATGCGACTATTGGTACAGCTGCCTATAAAGACATAATCAACTTTTTGTCCTTTGATGGCTTTGCCACTTTCGAGGCCCATGTAATGCAAGGCTTTGCCAAGACCTTTTTTATCCGCATCATTCACCTCTGTTTCGTTGGGAATATTAGCAGAAATACCGATGCCCATGCCGGGATTTGTACCATAGGTAATCATGGGTTCAATGTCGGCGGCGTCGATCTTTAATTCAACATCAAATTTGGCGTCTGCGTCAGTTTGCAACAATTGCCATTTTGTTACTGCCTTATCCCAGGCTTCACCATGTGGTGCAAACTTGCGACCTTTCATATACGCCAAGGTGGTATCGTCGGGTGCTATCAATCCGCCCCGGGCACCCATTTCAATACTCATATTGCAAATGGTCATACGTGCTTCCATACTTAGTGAGCGTATAGCACTGCCGGCGTATTCTACAAAATATCCCGTGCCACCACCTGCAGAAATTTTGCTGATAATGTATAAGATGATATCCTTTGAAACAACACCCGGCTGCAGCTTTCCTTCTACGCTTATGCGCATTTGTTTTGGCCTTGTTTGCAACAAGCATTGGGTAGCGAGTACCATTTCCACCTCGCTGGTACCTATACCAAAAGCAATACTGCCAAAAGCTCCGTGTGTACTGGTATGGCTGTCACCGCAAACAATAGTCATGCCGGGTTGGGTTATGCCTAATTCAGGACCAATAACATGTACAATACCCTGGTACGCATGACCAAGGCCGTATAATTCAATACCGTGGTTGCGGCAGTTTGTAGTAAGTGCTTCTACCTGCTTCCGGCTTAGCTCTTCGCTTATGGGTAAATGCTGATTGAGCGTTGGTACGTTATGGTCAGCTGTGGCCACCACTTGCTGTGGCCGAAATACTTTTATGCCACGCTGTTCAAGTCCTTTGAATGCCTGCGGGCTTGTGACTTCATGAATTAAGTGCTTGTCAATGTAAACAACAGAAGGTCCATCCGGTATTGATTTTACAACGTGACTGTCCCAAATTTTATCAAACAATGTTTTGCCCATAAAAGCTCGTCGTTATTGTTTAGTTGGTTTCCGCAACCACAGTTTTTGCCAATTGTTCTAAGGCCTCATCATCTACCTCTTTGTGTTTGTCCGCCACCTGCAAGAAGGCTTCGTACAGCACATCCACTTCGTCGCGGTTAAAATCGTATCCAAGATTTTTGAATCGGTAGGCTAGTGCACTGCGGCCACTGCGGGCGGTAAGCACAATCTTGCTGCCTGCGGCGCCCACTTCGTCGGGGTTAATGATTTCGTAGTTCTGCGCATTTTTCAAAAATCCATCCTGATGAATGCCACTGCTATGCGAGAAAGCGTTGGCCCCTACGATGGCTTTATTGGCCTGCACAGGCATACGCATGGTATCGGCTACGCGTTGACTTACTTCGTTTAGCATCCGCGTATTAATATCCGTATGCAAATTTAATTCGGGGTGCTGCCGCATAATCATTACAACTTCTTCCAATGAAGTGTTGCCCGCTCTTTCGCCAATGCCGTTGATGGTACATTCAATTTGGCGTGCACCTACAGCTGCACCGGCAATGCTGTTGGCCGTCGCCAATCCAAGATCGTTATGGCAATGACAGCTCACCACAGCCTTATCAATATTGGGTACATTGTTTATCAGATAGGCAATCTTTTCCGCATATTGCTGGGGAAGGCAATAGCCTGTGGTATCGGGAATATTTACCGTGGTTGCGCCTGCTTTAATCACTGCTTCCACTACGCGGGCCAGATATTCTGTATCGCTGCGGCCGGCATCTTCACAAAAGAACTCCACATCGTCGGTAAAACGGCGTGCAAACTTTGCCGCTTTAATGGCCCGCTCCAGAATTTCTTCACGTGTACTGTTGAATTTATGTTTGATATGATAATCGCTTGTGCCAATGCCGGTATGAATACGAGGTTTGGCGGCAAAGCGCAGCGCCGCAGCAGCTGTCTCAATATCTTTCTCAACGGAGCGGCTAAGGCCGGCTACTGTGGCAGTTTTTACTTGTTGCGCTATAAGTTTAACCGACTCAAAATCGCCGGGACTTGAAATAGGGAAACCCGCCTCTATAATATCTACGCCCAGTTCTTCCAGCAATAGCGCCAACTCAATTTTTTCTTTGGTATTGAGTTTGCAGCCGGGTACCTGCTCGCCATCGCGCAGCGTGGTATCAAAAATGAAAACCTTGTCAGACATCAGCAATCTATTTTATACAATTGATGGTGGAATAAAGGGGCAAAAACAAATGCCGGCACGGGCCGACAGTAGTACCTGCCTTTGCCTTATCCTTGCAATGTAATTCCGGTTTTGGGGTAAAAGGAACCATTTTTAGCGGCTTTTTACGTTGCCTACGATGTGTTTCCTGCCCCGGATGCCAATAAAATCAAGGGTTTTGGAGCAAGGGTTCTTACGATGGCTAACCTGCAAAAAGATGATGTTTTTTTACTGATTCACGCCTTGGGAAAGGGTGAAAAGCGCAATTTCAAGCTATATATGCAGCGCAATTCGCCCGATGGTGACCTTAAGGTTGTGCAGCTTTTTGACGCACTGGATAAAATGCCGGAATACGATGAAGCCCTACTGCTGCGCAAAAATGTTGATATCAAAAAGTCGCAGCTGGCCAATTTGAAGGCTGCGCTGTACCGGCATATACTCAATAGTCTTCGGCTCCTTAAAGATGACAGTAATATCAGCCTTACCCTTCACGAGTTATTCGATCAGTCAAGAATACTGTACAGCAAAGGGCTGTATTTGCAGGCGCTTAAACTTTTGGAGAAACTAAAACTGCAGGCCAGGCAATACCATCAACATACCTATGTGCAGCAGGCTATTTTTTTTGAGAAGAAGATAGAAGCCAATCATATTACCCGAAGTATTGAAGAAAGGGCGGATGATTTGGTAGAAGAAAGTAATTGGCTCCACAACCGCCTTGGTTCGGTAAATGGGCTTAGTAACCTGAGCCTGCAATTGTACAGTTGGTACATAAGACACGGGCATGCCCGTAACAAGACAGATGAAGAAGCCGTTGATTTTTATTTCAAATCACATTTGCCCGAAGATGCGATGCATTTGACCGGCTTTTATCAGCGCCTTTATCTCTTTGAAAGCTATTGCTGGCTCCATTATATAAAACAAGACTATCTCAACTTTTTTAAATACTCACAGCGATGGGTGCAGTTGTTTGAAGAAGATACTGAGATGATAAAAGTAGAGGGCATTCAGTATATCAAAGGGGTAAATAACTTGCTGAATGCTACTTATCTGCTGCGCAACGACAAACGGTTTATTCTGTTGCTGCGGGACTTCGAGAACTTTTACCAGCAGGATTTGGTGCAGCGTGATATGAATTTGAAAGCGCAGGCTTTTACTTATCTCTATACCAACCATATTCACTACTTCTACATGACAGGCAAGTTTACCGAAGGGCTTGCCATAGTAAATGACATTGAGCGGCATCTTCGGGAAATGAGCTTATTCCTCGACCAACACAAAGTGCTGGTGTTTTACTATAAAATTGCCTGTCTGTATTTTGGTGCAGGTAAAAATGAAGCATGCATTTCTTATCTGAACCTGATTATTAATCAAAAAACCGATTTGCGTTACGACCTGCAGTGCTACGCACGTTTGTTGCATCTGATAGCGCACTTTGAGTTAGGCAACGATGATTTACTGGTTTATCTTGTCAAATCAGTGTATCGTTTTATGAGTAAGCTTGAAAACCTGAGTATGGTTGAAGCGGCTATTATCCGGTTTCTAAAAGCAAGCTTTGGCGCTACGCCCAGGCAAATGGAATCAAAATTCGTTAAGCTTCACGAAACACTGAAACGCTATGAACACAAAACTTCAGAAGCCAGAGCACTTGCATATCTCGATGTTGTAAGTTGGCTGGAGAGTAAAATTGAAGGTGTGGCAGTGGAAGAAGTTTTGCGGCGTAAATATGAAAACAGAATTAACCAACCCCATCAGCATGACAGAGTCTAAACATAACAAATGGCGATCGCTGTATTACTTGTTGGTACTTGCGCTGCTGCTGGAAATTCTATTTTTCTACTGGCTCACGGTTTCATTTAACTGATAGCATTAATTTTTAAGAGACATCTGCAATAGTTGAGCCATGGCAATAACAGACTGGATAGTATTGGTACTTACGCTTGGCGGCATGGTAGCCTATGGCGTATACAAAGGATCGCGGCACAAAACACTGGAGAGCTATTTTTTAAGCAATAGAAATATGCCCTGGTGGATAGTGCTGCTGGGTATTATGGGTACACAGGCTAGCGCCATTACTTTTATATCGGCACCGGGTCAGGCATTTACGGATGGTATGCGCTTTGTGCAATACTATTTCGGGCTGCCATTGGCTATGATAGTTATTGCTATTGTATTTATCCCCATTTTTCAGAAGCTAAAAGTGTACACGGCCTATCAATATCTTGAAAGTCGCTTCGATCGCAAAACCCGCTATTTGTCCGCAATTTTATTCCTCATTGGCAGGGGGTTGAGCACGGGCATAAGCGTATATGCACCTGCCATTATTTTCAGTGCTTTATTGGGATGGAATATTTACTTGTGTATCATATTAATGGGTGGTGTGCTTATTATTTATACCGTTAGCGGCGGTGCCAAATCTGTAGCTTATACCCAGCAATTGCAGGTGCTCATCATGCTGGGAGGCATGGCGGTAGCCGGCTACACGGCCATTCATATGTTGCCCGACGGCGTGGGATTGACGGAGGCCCTGCAAGCCGGAGGCGATGCCGGTAAAATGAATATCATTACTTCGGGCAATACCATCAAGGGATTCGATTGGCAGGACCGATACAATATTTGGAGCGGTATCATAGGTGGCTTTTTTCTGGCGCTCAGTTATTTTGGTACCGATCAGAGTCAGGTGGGCCGATATCTGGTAGCCAAAGGAGAGCGGGAAAGTAAATTGGGGCTTATCATGAACGGCTTTGTAAAAGTGCCCATGCAGTTTCTGATATTGCTCATCGGGGTAATGGTATTTGCTTTTTACCAATACAACAAGGCCCCCATTTTTTATAACGAAACGCTTGTAGCGCAGGCGAAAGCCACACCTTATGCCGGAGCCCTTACCACGCTTGAAAATCAATTTGAAAACCTGCAGGCAAGGCATACGGTTCTTCGCGCTGAAGCCGATACTGATGACAGGTTCGCTGATTCGCTCACGCAAAACAATGCGCAGATGAATGCCCTGCGTCAGGAATACAGCCTGCTTTTACAACAAGCCGTGCCTGGCGCTGAAGGAAAGGATACGAACTATATTTTTCTTCATTTCATTATGCACCAAATGCCTGCAGGCCTGGTGGGACTGCTCCTGGCGGCTATTATTATGGCATCATGGGGAAGCATCGGTGCGGCACTTAATTCGCTCGCTTCAAGTACCGTTATAGATTTTCATTTACCGCTTACAGGCAGGCATGCGGAGCACGCTGAATCATTTAAATGGGGGTGGATTTACACCCTTGTCTGGGGTGTTTTTTGCATACTCGTAGCCATGTTTGCTACCAATATGGGCAGCTTAATAGAAGCTGTAAATATTTTGGGTTCATTGTTTTACGGTGTCATTTTAGGGATTTTCCTGGTTGCTTTTTTCCTGAAAAGGGTGGGAGGTAATGCAGTATTCTGGGCAGCTATTCTGGGCGAAGTTTTGGTAATAGCCGTGTATCAGGCCAAGGTGGTAAGTTTTTTGTGGCTAAACGCCGTGGGGGCTATTGCCGTTCCAATAATCGCGGTATTGTTTCAGCTTATTTTGGCAAAACCGAAGCATATTGTTGCGAAGGATTAGTGTTCTTTCGACATCTTATGTAACGATTACAAAAGGTCATTTTGCCTGGGTGAGGCAAGATGTGGTCACATCTATTCATTCTTTACATAACCGGTTGAAAATTCAACGTTGTATATACCTGTTTTTGGTTTTGCTGGCCTGTTTCTCAGGGGTACAAGGCAATGCCCAAAAGCCTTCAATTATTAAAGGACAGGTAAAAGATAGTGTTAGCGGCATGCCGCTGGCGGGAGCAACAGTCAGCGTTCGCAGTGCTGATTCTACACGTAAAGTAATTCCGGTAATTGCCAATGATAGCGGGGTATTTCAAATAGATCCCGGTACGCTAAAGGATGGGTTTATTGACTTGAGTTATGCCGGATTTGTTACAGAATCTATACCCTGGAGTTTAACCCATGATGGGCTGGATTTTCGCATATCGTTGTTGCCGGTATTTGATGAAGGCACAGGCGCCGTGGTGATAGGACGCAGGCCGGCTATGGAACTAAAAGGCGATACGCTCACGCTAAATGTAGCGTCCATGCCCGGTGGTGATAACAGTAGCGCCGCTGAATTATTGGATCAGGTGCCTATGGCGGCCAAAGATCCCAATGGCAACCTGCAGATAAAGGGACAGCAACCCAGGATTCTTATCGACGACAAACCGGTGGAATTGCGTGCCGATCAGCTTAAAGATTTTTTGGAAAGCCTGCCCGGCAGCATGATTGAGCGTATTGAAGTATTGCAGAATCCGGGCGGTGAATTTGCTGCTGAAGGTTCTGCTGTAATTAATATCATTACCAATAAATCGAAAACCGGAATCACAGGCAGGGTGAATGCATCAGTTGGCAGTATTGGAGAGCAGGCTGCAGGTGTCAATCTGGGCTATAAAACGGCCAAATGGAATTCGCTGTTCAGCGCATCGTACCGGCAAAGGCAAACGCAGGGATATGGCAATAGTACCCGTGATAATTTTTTTGCCGATAGTACAAATCAATACCTCAGCAGCGACAGCTTTTCCAACACCAGCACACCCATCAATATCCGGTGGCAGGCGGACTTCGTGCCAGATAAGTATAACGACTGGAATTTTGTACTCAATTATACCAACAATAGCAGCAACACCAATAACGATACCCGTTTTGAGCAATGGAATAGGTTTGATGAATTATGGCAATTGAGCACACGCCGCACGGAAAGCGGGTCCGGATCATGGGTATTCAGTCCCCAGTTAAATTATGGCCACAAGTGGCGTAAAAATGGTGCTTCGCTCAAAATTAATTTGCAATATAGCATAGGCGAAAATGATAACCTGCAATATTTCCGCCAGCAGTTTTTAGATCCCAAGAATCAAAATATTCAATACAAAAGCAATGCCCAACGGCAGTCCATTGACGGTAGAACCACCAATTTTGTTGGCCGCGCCAATTATAATTTGCCACTGATAAAAAAGCTATGGAGTTTGCAGGCGGGGGCTACACTCAATCTTTCCGCCAATCCGCAGGCGGTAGAAACTGAAGTGAGCAATGATATAAATGGTAATGTTTGGGAAGTAGCTCCATTGTTATCGGCTTCTTTACGCTTTAAGCAGGATGTTGTAACGGCAAGGCTGGGACAAAATCTTACCCTGAAAAAGCAATGGCGTTTTTATGCACAACTGCAGTTTGAGCAAACATGGTTTTCGGCTGTTCCTGAAAATGGTGCCGGCCGATCAAATACCTACAGCAATTGGTTGCCTTATTTGCGCTTGCGCAAAGAATGGGGCAAAACCTGGAACAGCAACTTAATGTACAGGCAAAGTATCCGGCGACCTACCTATAACCAACTGAGCCCGGTAGTGTACATTAATGATCCCTTTAATCTCCGCACCGGTAATCCATTACTGGTACCCACCACAACCGACGAGTTGGAATGGAACCTGCAGTTCAACAAAGGGAAATCATTTGTCAACAACGCATTTACCTATCGTTCCGTAGCCGATATCATTCAGCCTATTCGTACCCTTACCGATACCGGAGTAACGGTAACCACTTACCAAAACCTGGCCAGCAGCCGGCAATACAGTTACGATTTTGGTTGGGGCATAAGCTTTAGCAAGCAATGGCGCATGAACGCTTCCGGCGCCTATCGGTACACTACTTATCCGGAGGAGCAGCGCGAAAAGTTTCGTTTTCAGAATGGATATTCTGTGAATGCATCGCTGCAAATAAACTGGCAACCCAATCTGGTTTGGGCAGCTAGTGCCGGCATGAGTTTTAATCGTTATGCCAGTCCGCAGGGAGTTGCACGTAGTAATATTGGCAATCGCTTTGCACTGCAATACAAATTTGCCAACCGGCGTTGGGTGGCTTCAGCCGTGGTGAATGACCCGTTTACGCCTCAAAATCAATTGTTTATAACCACCGGTACCCGGTTCTATGCGGAAAGGTTTCGTACCATCCGTACCCGAAATTACCAATTGGGAATAGCCTGGCAATTTCAGAAAGTGAGTGAAAAAAAGCCTGCGGCCAAGCCTGCCCATAAACTTTTACAGACAGGTGCAAAAAATCAGCCGCTCAAGCAGTAGCTATCGCGTAACATTGGCTGAAACATCCTCTTCTCATGGAAAATATTTTAGGCTATATCTTTTGGATACTGGTAGTGCTCTTTGTGTTCAGTGGGTTTGTGACCGTTCAGCAAGGTTTTATGGGCGTTGTTACCATGTTCGGAAAATATCGCCGGGTTATGCGTCCCGGTCTCAATTTCAAGATCCCTTTTTTAGAGCGCATTTTTAAAAGAGTATCTATCCAAAACCGCAGTGTGGAATTGGAGTTTCAGGCAGTTACTATTGATCAGGCTAATGTTTATTTTAAAGCTATGCTGCTGTACAGTGTAGCCAATGCCGATGAAGAAACAATTAAGCGTGTAGCCTTTAAATTTATTAACGATAAAGATTTGATGCAGGCGCTTATACGCACTATCGAAGGCAATATTCGCTCCTTTGTGGCCACAAAACGGCAAGCCGAAGTATTGGGTCTGCGCCGTGAGATTGTTGATTTTGTAAAAGTGGAAGTTGATCATTCTCTTGATGAGTGGGGGTATCATTTGCAGGATTTGCAGATAAACGATATCACATTTGATCAGGTGATTATGGATAGTATGAGCAGGGTGGTAGCCAGCCACAACATGAAAGCTGCCGCAGAAAATGAAGGACAGGCTTTGCTCATTACAAAAACACGTGCTGCCGAAGCTGATGGTAATGCCATAAAGATTGCTGCAGAGGCTGAAAAAACTGCTGCGCAGTTGCGCGGACAGGGTGTGGCGCTATTCCGGCAGGAAGTGGCCAAAGGTGTTAGTGAGGCCGCAGATCAACTCAAACAAAGCAATCTCGACATCAGCGTTATACTCTTTAGCATGTGGACGGAAGCCATTAAGAATTTTGCCGAAAGCGGCAAGGGTAACGTGATATTTCTGGACGGCAGCAGTGAAGGCATGCAGGAAACGATGCGCCGCATGATGGCCATGACGCAAATGGACAATTACAAACCACTGAAGTAGGCCTCGTTTTGTTAAGGCTGTGTTGCAAATGATTTTTAAATAATGTGAACGATACAAATTCGTTTATTCGAAAAGCTAATTGCGAACTATGATATTGTTGTATCAAAATATAGCGGATAGTGTGGCGCAGGCCGCTGCAGCATTGGGTACTGCCGAACCGCAGTCTGTCAATCTCTGGTTCTTGCTAAAGCAAGGCGGATTATTGATGGTGCCCCTAGCCATTTTATTTGCGGTTTCCCTGTTCTTCTTTATTGAAAGAAATATTGCCATTCGCAAAGCTTCGCGGCTTGATGGAAACTTTATGAACATCATCCGCGATCATGTTATGTCGGGCAACGTAACAGCGGCAAAGTCTTTGGCAAAGAACACCGATAATCCGGTAGCCCGGATGATAAGTAAAGGATTGCAGCGGGTGGGTAAACCCATTGATGCCATTGAGAAAAGCATGGAGAATGTGGGCCGCTTAGAATTGTATAACCTTGAGCGTAATGTGAACATTAATAGCATGATTGCCGGCATGGCACCCATGTTTGGATTTCTGGGTACTATCATTGGTATGATTCAGATGTTTTATGAAATTAATACTTCCGGAAGGTTTGAGCTCAATACCATTGCCGGCGGTATTTATGTAAAAATGATTACTTCAGCTACCGGCCTTATCATTGGTTTGATAGCCTATTTGTTTTATAATTACCTGCATACTCAGGTGGATAAGACTGCCAATAAAATGGAGATAGCGAGTGCCGAATTTTTAGATATGCTGCAGGAACCACACCCCTGATTATTTTTTCCTGCCAAACAAACGTCCATTTAACGTATGAACATACGACGTAAAATAAAAGCACATGCGGAGGTACACACCGGCGCACTGAACGATATACTGTTTATTCTGCTCCTGTTTTTTTTAATAGTGTCTACACTTGCCAATCCCAATGTTGTAAAAGTGAATAACCCTAAGGGGAAAAATGATACCAAGGTTAAGCAGAGTATAGTAATAAGTATCGATAAGACTAATCAAATGTATTTGCAGCAACGTGCCGTAACGCCCGAAGAACTTGAGGCCGAGTTGCAAACGATATTTGCGAATACTACCGACACGCCGGTGATAGCACTGAATGTAGATACGGAAGCCATGTACGGTAATTTTTTTAAGGCTCTTAATATCGGCAAGAAACTAAATGCCAAAGTTGTAGCCAATATCAATGGCAACTAAGCCCGCCAGGCACGCAGCATACGGTTGTTGCCACTCATATCTTTTAGTAGTTCCGTAGCAAAATTTTTCTCGAGGAAATATTGTGCAGTAGCATGTGCATACTGCTGATGGCATTCCATAAAAACCTGACCACCGGGTAGCAAATGTTGCGCGGCAAAAGCTGCAATAGCCTTGTAGAATTGTAAGGGATCATTATTGGTTACAAATAATGCGCTATGGGGTTCAAACTCCAGCACGTTGGCTGACAGGCTATCTGCCTCCGATAAACCAATATAAGGTGGATTGCTGATGATATAATTAAACTG
>JAHEMO010000362.1 GCA_024643625.1 Chitinophagaceae bacterium | reverse complement strand
TTCCTTCATCAATTTTGCTACTGACCTGCGAACCACTATAAAAGTCATAGGACTGTACCAGCCGAACGCCCCCCTGAATAAAAAAATGATGCTTGCCGATTTCGTTTACTATCGCGCCGACATAACCGCGATGATTAGGGGCATTCAGGCTTTTCTCTTCATCTGAAACACCGCCATCTTTATTGGCATCATTTTCTACCCGGCCCTTGGTAATGTCCGAATCCATCCATGAATAATTGGCTGACAAAACCAGGTGGGCTGTGGCCTGATACTTCAATGCCATATCAAGACCGTAGACCGTCACTAATCCAAAATTGAAATAAGTATTAAACCTAGCACCGGTCAAAATATAGTTTGGTGGCGGTGCTACTCCCGGAAAAAGTGGTGTAAGTGGGAACTCGCCGAGGCTTAGTGCTCTTCCTCCCACTTGCAAGGCAGGCGTAAGGAGGTTTTTCGATTTACCGTAGTAGGCATTTACATCTACCAGTAATTTTCCTGACAGTACGCCACGATATCCTGCTTCCCATGTGCTTATCTGCTCGGGCACCAATGGTGTGGTTTGCTTTTTTGCTGATGGATCGCGTACATCTGCGCCATTGGGTATGTAAGTAATAGACGGCCCGTTACCATATAAAAAGCCTGCAATATCGGAGAACTGCGCAAGCACGGATGGCATAGCAACGGCCCTGCCCCAGCCTACCCTAAAATGGCCGGAACCTATATCGGCAACCAATGCTGCTTTGGGTGAAAAAAAGCCACCGAAAATGCTATGATTATCGTAGCGAACAGCACCGGTGAGGCGCAATATTTTACCAAGGCGCTGCTCTGCCTGAAGAAGTCCGCTGAATTGATTGATGCGAATCGGCATGGTTTTATCCACGAGGGTTTGGCCGTAACCATTGGGCATTTCACGCTGAAAGCTGGCCGCTGCTGTAAGCCCAAGGCCAATATTGTCAAAATCAAAATTGTACCGCATATCGGCATTGATGCGACGGCTTTTTTGTTTAAAAACCAACTTGGCTACTTGTTCTGCTTTTTCTGGTGGCAGATAGCCAAAATTGGGATACAGCGGACTATTGGGATCGGTAATCGTGCTGTGGGTACGATTCCAGAAGTTGCGGGTATAATTAGTGATGACATAGGAGTTACCAATATCGCCCCAGGTCTGGTAGATATTGGCAAAAAGTTTGGCGCTTTCTAACCTTACCTGTGCAAAGCTGTGTTGCAGCCCTACCATTTGATTACGGCCAGTAGTAGTAGGTTGCACCTGGTTATTATTGCCAATGCCGGCAGATGCTATGATATCGTATCCCGGCGCTAGGGCATAATACACGTATCCTTCCGCCCGCATATGCCTGAAGTTAAAATTCACATTGTATTCGGGAATAACGACAGGTGGACCATAACCATTAGGTACTCGGCCGGCATCGCCCCCCGCTTGAACGCTATCGTACCAATTAAAGTCCTCTCCAGCAGCATATTCTGCATTTATCTTATAAGCCCATTTATCATTTATTTTTTTTGCATGCCGCAGGCGGCCACTAAACTGATACCGGTTGCCGGCACTTAAGGCCACCGTTGTGCCTTCATATTTCCTTGGGTCTTTGGTGATATAATTCACCACTGCATTTAGCGCATTAGGACCATAGACCGCAGCTTGTGGCCCCAACACCACTTCAATACGTTCAAGGTCTTCTTTCATTGAGGTACCATTGTTTTGCATTGCCAAACTTCCTGACAGCGCAGCCATACTATTTCGCCCATCAGTCATTTGCAGCACTTTATTATTAAAGGCGTTATTTATGCCTCTTGCATTAATGGTTACATAGTCAACGCCTCCCCGGGTAAACTCAATACCCGCTACTTCGCTAAACAATTCCATTACGTTGCTTCCTGCAAATTTCGAGAGCTGTTGCTGACCCAATACCTGTATAAAGGCCGGCACTCTGCGAATATTTTGCGGATGCCGAAGGCCGCTTACTACCACTTCGTCGGCCAAACCAAAAGATTGCTCCAATGCAATAGCTAAAGGTTCGCGTGATGCAGAAGCAACGGCAACTTCAGTTGGGAGATATCCCACATGCGAAACCAAAACCATTACTGTACCGCCGCCGGAATGATTCAATTTAAATGTCCCGTTTTCGTCAGTAACAGTTGCATACACCATCCCTTTGAGGGAAATGGAAGCACCTTGTAATGGTTTTCCGGATACTCTATCGGTAACCGTTCCGCTAATACCGCTGCTTTGTGCGTAACTCAACCATGAGATACAGCACAGCAGTGCAAAAAGTAAACATCGTTTCATGAGCAGGCGTTTAATAAGTTTAATGACTTTGCCACTATGGCTACAATTAAAAAAGGTTTGTTTTGAAAACGCTATTGAAAATAACAATGACTTTTTAATAAAACCAATAAGCTGCGATGAAATGTCATTTTTCTGCGACAAAAAGGTATTGTTATGCGACAGAAAAACAATTTCCAGGCTTGCATAACAACATCGGTACCTATACCTTTAAAGCAATCAGCCTGTGTTACATTCATTCTTCTGCCTCAAGTCCGACTTGTCATCACAATGAGCATAGATTAATTTCTTTTTTCAAAACATAAACATTATTACATGCCATTTTTTTCGAAACCACAAACGTTACAACTGAGCATGCTACTTATTACCCTATGTTTTAGTCAGCTGCTTGTGGCCCAAACAAAAACAATTACCTTATACGATGGCAAAGCACCCGGGTCGGAATCCTGGACCTGGCAGGCCCAAACCTTTAAGGCCGGTCCTCCTATGTCGGCGATGGTCACTTACAATGTTTCGCAACCAGTGATGCATTATTATGCTGCCGACAAAGCCACTCAAAATGGAGCAGCGCTGCTTATTTTGCCAGGTGGTGCCATGCACGTGCTGAATACCGAATATGAAGGTGATCGCATAGCTAAAACCTTTGCGCAGAAAGGGTTTCAATGCTTTGTGCTTA
>JAHEMO010000361.1 GCA_024643625.1 Chitinophagaceae bacterium | reverse complement strand
CAGAATTTTATGACAATCCTGTGCTGCATGTAAAAGTTGGCCTTGTGGTTATCATTGGCATATTATCCATTTGGCCCACCGTATTTTTTATCCGCAACCGAAAAGGTGATCCAACTGATGTTGTCAATATCCCTGCTCACATACGCAACATTATTGCAGCAGAAATTATCCTGCTGACGATTGTGCCATACCTGGCAGTGATGATGGCGCACGGGCTGCGTTTCTAAAACAAAAAAGCGATGCAAAATGCACCGCTTTCCTACTGTATGTTTTAGTTGTTGTTACTTGTTCAGATACATTACTTCCTTCACCAACTTCACGGTTCGTGCCACATCGGGAATAGCCAAAGCGGCAAGGTTGGGCGCATAGTGCATGGGCGCATCGGCACTGGTGATGCGTAAAATAGGCGCATCTAAATAATCAAAGGCTTCCTTTTGAATACGGTAAGCTATCTCGCTGCTTACAGAACACATGGGCCACTGTTCTTCTACAATAACCATGCGGTTGGTCTTCTTTACGCTGTCCACCATGGTACGCCAATCTAGCGGACGAATAGTGCGAAGATCCACAACCTCGGCAGAGATGCCTTCTTTTTCCAACTCGGCCGCAGCACCAAGGGCTACTTTCATCATTTTGTTGTACGAAACGATGGTTACATCTGTACCTTCTCTTTTGATGTCGGCCTTGCCTATTTCAATCAGGTATTCTTCCTCGGGCACTTCGCCTTTGTCGCCGTACATCACTTCACTCTCCATAAACATTACAGGATCGTTGTCGCGGATAGCGCTTTTCAGCAAACCCTTGGCATCATAAGGGTTGCTCGGGCTTATAACTTTAATGCCGGGAATATTGGCCAGATAACTTTCGAATGCCGTGGAGTGCTGTGCACCCAACTGCCCGGCACTACCGCCCGGGCCGCGAAACACGATAGGACAACCTACCTGACCGCCGCTCATAGCCATCATTTTGCTGGCAGTATTTAGAATCTGGTCCAATGGCAACACCGCAAAGTTCCAGGTCATAAACTCAACAATGGGGCGCAGGCCATTTTGCGCAGCACCCACGCCAATGGCCGTAAAGCCAAGTTCGGAAATGGGTGTATCAATAATACGTTTTGGGCCAAATTCGGCCAGCATACCCTGGCTTACCTTGTAAGCACCATTATATTCCGCTACTTCTTCACCCATCAGGAATACACGATCGTCTTTGCGCATTTCCTCGCTCATTGCTTCGCGTAGTGCTTCTCTGAAAGCTATTGTTCTTGCCATGCTATAGTTTATCTTTTCCGAAAGGAGCACAAATGTAAAGGCGTGCCATCAATTAGAAAACTTTGGTGATAACAGCTTTGGTTACAAAAACGAAAAAGGGGCCCTGCAGCCCCTTTTCTATTTGCCAAAGATGACTTGTTACAGCGGCAACGGTAAAAGCACATTGTTTACGATATGTGCAACTCCATTAATAAAATGAAGATCACCGGTTACGACGCTAGCATAAAATGGTGTAGTGGAACCGGGAATCAGGTTGCCCGGACCGCGAACCTGTACTGAAGGCAAAGCTACACGCAACTGCAGATTCGGCAGGGCAGTACCACCAATGGTGGGAACCGTATTATCCCCCGGAGGTAGGTTGACAGCAAAAGCCCTTACGCCAAGCACATGATAACTTACAATGCCCTGCACCAACTGCGAGGTCAGCACGGGAAATAAAGCAGGATTCTTAAATACATCGGGCGTGGAGGCCAATGCAGCAGCTTGTGCTGCGGCCGTAGCGGGTGGCACACCTTGCGCTATTAACGCCTTAGTGATAGCGGCTGTAAGTGTAGCTTGAAAAGCAGCATCAGTTGGTGCAAAAACCGTAAGACTTGCCAGAGCATTGTTAAGTGCTCCTTGCAGCGAAGCCGGATTGGTTAATGCTTTGCCTGAGTCGGCCCGTTGTACCGCTGCCTTTAAATAGCGAAGGCTACTATTGGTATCTACATTAGCCCAAATGGTTTGAGAGGGCGGTGATACCAAAAACGCAGGATTATGCATAACCCCGTTGGATGCCTGAATATCGGCTTTCACAATAGGAATATTATTTACCCATGCATTGGAGCCCCGGCGGGAAGGAAAGATTGACATCCGTACCGGTGTAGACAATGGAGGAGGTGCCTGCCCGATAACCAAACTACTTTGCCCGTAAAAGTTGGGGAAGGTGGTGGGAATATCGGCGGCTGTAAAACGAACGCCACCCATAAAATGATAATTGACAATAGCAGCAACCTGCGCAGCCGGCAAAGCGTTAATTACCGGAATGCTCGGGATACCACTGGCTATAAATGCCGCATTGGTGGGGGCGAAAACCGTATAGCTCGCACTGGTGCTGGCTGGATTTACACCAAGTCCGGCACCGGCACGGGTAATGGCTGCTGCCAAAAAGGTATAATTGGCATCGGTGCTTACAATTTGAGCGATGGTTTGGCCCGTAGTGGGCGGCGGCACAATGGGTGTAGCGCCGGGCAGATCCTTATTGCAACCGGCAAAGGCTACGGCCGCCGCTGCCAATAGCATGCGATTACGCATATATTTCTTTATATTTTTCATAGATACAATCATTTATAGCACATTATAAGAGAAGGAGATATAGTACAAGCCCCCGATAGATGGATTGCCTACAGCAGTGCGATAATAGCTGTTGAGCAGGTTATTGGCACCTATCTTAAATATGGAGCGGATCTTACTCATGCGGAAATTAACAGAAGCATCCACATTATGGAAGGCCGGTAGTGTGCCTTGTGCAAAATCACTTTCCCAGAATACTTCATCCTGCCAGCGCCAGTTCATATTGAAACCAACGATTTTCTTTTTGCCAAAACCATTATTGCCAAACGACACATTGGTACGCAGTTTAGGCGCATTGAAGAAGGCGCGAAAACCGGCAGGAACTTCTTCCAGATTATCGCCGGAGGCATTGATGCCAACCGTAAAGTTTGCGGGAAGCAAATAATCCA
>JAHEMO010000360.1 GCA_024643625.1 Chitinophagaceae bacterium | reverse complement strand
GATGTAAATGCTCTGCAGGTAACCGATATTACAGGCGAAGACAAGGCTAATCTGGAAGGCCATCTGAAAAGCGGCGACTTTTTTGATGCTGCCAACTACCCTACCGCTAAATTTTCAATTACCGCAGTTGCCCCTTACGATGCTGCAGTGATGCCTACAAAACTTGAAGGCGCCACACATCTTATCAGTGGTAATTTAACCTTGAAAGAAAGCACGGTTAACATCACTTTCCCGGCCAAAGTAACTATTGCCGATGGTGCCGTTATGGCCGAAGCAGACTTCAATATAGACCGCACGCAATGGGGTTTAAATTATAAAGGACCCAACAATCCCGCCGATTGGTTTATTAAAAAGGAAGTAGAACTACAACTCAATATAAAAGCTCAGGGTCAGCAACTCTAATCGCACTGCACACACACAAACATTCTCCCTGATGCCGCCTGTCCTGTAATGGTCAGGCGGTTTTGCTTTTATGGACAACTTCATCATGCAATTGAAATACCCCGGTACCGGTTCAGTTGCTGCGGGTTTGCTGCCATTGGCTTAGTTTTAGACTGCCAATTTGCTTTTTCGATTGCATAATCTTAATGTGGATCTGCCATGAATGAACCAACCCGTCTATTTGATATTGTAAGTTTTGCACTGCAGCAACATCCCGTGGCAGATATGTTGAATGCCAAAGAAAACAAAGTATGGAGAGCATTCTCCACCGCCGAAATTGCCGAGACCGCAAAGAAATTAAGTGCGGGATTGCTTGCCCTGGGCATTAGCGGTAACGATGGCACACCGGAAGGCGTTGATAAAATTGCCATTATCAGTCCCAGCCGGCCCGAATGGATCATCCTTGACCTGGCTGCGCAGCAAATTGGCGTACCTCTTGTTCCCATCTACCCCACTACCAATCCGCTGGAAATTGAATTTATATTTAATGATGCACAGGTAAAATATGCTTTTGCCGGCACGGAGCAACTCTGCGGCAAACTGCAAGACCTGAAACCACAGGTACCGTCTTTACAAGACGTGTTCAGTTTTGACAACTGTGAAGGCTTCAGCCATTGGCAATCCATTGTAGATCTGGCAACGGCCGACACGCTGGCACAGGTTGACATGTGGATGCGCAATATTCAGCCGGATCAGCTGGCCACTATTATTTATACCAGTGGCACTACCGGAACACCCAAGGGTGTAATGCTTACCCACCGCAACCTGCTGAGCAATGTGCAACATGCCAGAACCAGCTTCCCTTTTGACAATATGGAAGGCAAAAAAGCATTGAGCTTTTTGCCCTTGAATCACATTTTTGAACGCACCATCACTTATATCTATCTGCTGAGCGGGCTCCGCGTTTTTTATGCGGAAGGCCTTGAAACCATTGGCGAAAACTTGCTGGAAGTACAACCACATGGCTTTACCACGGTACCGCGTTTGCTGGAAAAAGTGCATGAAAACATCATGAAGAAGCGGCGCGACCTGAAGGACTACCAGAAAAAGCTTTTTGACTGGGCCGTAGGTTTGGGCTTGCAATACGATGCCCAAAAAACCGGTAGCCTTTGGTATCGCACCCAATTATCGCTTGCCAATACCATGGTATTCAGCAAGTGGCGGCAAGGCCTGGGCAATCAAATTGAATTCATTATAACCGGAGGCGCTGCTTGTCAACCGCGATTGCTTCGATTGTTTAATGGTGCAGGTATCCCTGTTTTTGAAGGATATGGCCCTACGGAAAACAGTCCTGTTATTTCGGTTAACCGGCGCTCGGTGGGCGGCAGCAAATTTGGTACTGTCGGGCCGGTTATTGATGGCCAGGAAGTAAGGCTTGCCGAAGATGGTGAGATTTTGGTGCAGGGGCCAAGCGTTATGAAAGGATACTATAAGCGTCCTGATTTAACCGACGAGACTATTGTGGACGGATGGTTGCTTACCGGCGATATTGGTGTATGGGAAGAAGCAGGCGGCAAACGCTTCCTGAAAATAACCGACCGCAAAAAAGAACTTTTTAAAACCAGCGGTGGCAAATATGTGGCGCCCCAACCCATTGAAAATAAGCTGAAGGAATCTGCCTTTATTGAACAGGCATTGGTAGTAGGCGCCGAGCGAAAATTTGTAGGGGCGCTGATCGTACCCAATGCAGATGAAGTGAGGGCCTGGATGAAGCAAAACGGCAAACCCTTCAATTCCTTGCAGGAAGCGATATCGGACAAAGATTTGCAAAAAGAATTTCGGCGGATTGTAGAAGAGGCCAATCAATTTTTTAATCAGGTGGAGCAGGTGAAAAAGTTTGAACTTATTCCCCGCGAGTGGAGTGTGGAAACCGGTGAAATGACACCGAAGCTGAGCCTCAAGCGCAAGATTATCATGGAGAAATTTCGGGATAATATTGAGCGGATATACAATTAAGTCGAGGAATAATTTCTCTGCGGATCTCTTGTATTGCTCTCTGTGGAACGCTGTGACATTAAAAACCTAAAGAATCTAAACACTAAGGCACAAATCCCGATGGCTATCGGGAGGCACAAGGTTCGCAAAGGAATAATTTCTCTGCGGAACTCTGTATTGCTCTCTGTGGCACTCTGTGACACAAAAAGAATTGAACCGCAAAGGCGCAAAGCAACGAAGATTCGTAAAGGATAAATTACAATACGAGCCGTCTGATTTTCAATACAGCCAATCATAACAATGGCCGCACCCGAAAGATGCGGCCATTGTTATGGCAATTAAACGCTCACGCTATTCGCGCATAAACTTCATCGCTTTCCGTACCCCATCATCGGTTTGTGCCACCACGGTATAGAAGCCTTGCGCCAGGTATGCTGTGCTTAACGGTACCGTATTGTCGCCGCTGGCCAGGCTTGCCCTTTCCGTCCACATTATGCGGCCGGCAGCATCTACCACCGTCAGTATCACTTTCTGATCGGATGCTGAAATAATACCCACCTGCAGGTTGCCACGGCTAAGCGTGTATTTCAACCCGGTGATTACCGTAACCGGCAGTTG
>JAHEMO010000359.1 GCA_024643625.1 Chitinophagaceae bacterium | reverse complement strand
TGGTTGAAACACAGCGGCGTTTTGTGGTTTTGCCGAAATCAGGCACATTTGCGCCCTCAAATTATCTCCACTAACCAGCGTTTTTAATGCTTCACACCAATCCGAAAATTGCCGTTATAGGTCTTGGCTATGTAGGTTTACCCCTCGCCGTAGAGTTTGGCAAACAGTACCGCACTATTGGCTTCGATATTAATACTACCCGTATTGCAGAGCTTAGTAAGGGAATAGATAAGACCCTTGAAGTTACCGCCGAAGACCTCGACGCCTCTGCCCAACTGCAGTTTAGCAGCCAGCCGGTGGATCTCGTTGATTGTCAGGTATTTATCATAACTGTACCCACTCCGGTTGATCGCTATAATCGCCCTGACCTTACACCCTTATACAAGGCCAGCCAAACGGTGGGTAAAGCGCTGAAAAAGGGTGATATCGTCATTTACGAAAGCACAGTTTACCCCGGTGTAACCGAGGAAGAATGTGTACCGGTGCTGGAAAAAGAGAGTGGCCTGAGCTTTAATGTCGATTTTTTTGCCGGCTACAGCCCCGAGCGGATCAACCCCGGCGATAAAGAGCGCACCGTAACCAAAATACGCAAGGTAACCAGCGGCAGTACGCCGGCAGTGGCCGATTTTGTCGATCAACTTTATGCGTCAGTGATTACCGCAGGCACTTTTAAGGCATCTTCCATTAAGGTAGCCGAGGCTGCCAAAGTGATAGAAAATGCCCAACGAGACATTAACATCGCTTTCGTAAACGAGCTGGCCAAAATATTCAACCGCCTTGGGATCGATACAGCCGATGTGCTGGAAGCAGCGGGAACCAAATGGAACTTTCTGCCCTTCAAGCCGGGCCTCGTAGGCGGGCACTGCATAGGTGTTGACCCCTATTATCTGGCCCAAAAGGCACAGGAAGTAGGCTACCACCCAGAGATAATATTGGCCGGCCGTAGGCTGAACGACAGCATGGGAGCCTACGTGGCAGGCGAAGTGGTTAAGCTAATGGTGGAGAAAGATATTCCGGTAAAAGGCGCCAAAGTGTTGATACTGGGCTTTACGTTCAAAGAAAACTGCCCCGATGTGCGCAATACAAGGGTAATAGATATTATAGCCGAACTGCAGCGGTACAATACCGAAGTAGCCATTTACGATCCCTGGGCAAATCCTGAAGAAGTGGCGCACGAATACGGCTTAACCACCTGTCAGCACCTGGAAAACTGTGGCAGCGGACCCTGGGATGCGGTAATTGCAGCGGTGGCGCATAAAGAGTTTTTGACCATGGATATTGCCGCACTTGGCGCAAAAAATGCAGTCATTTACGACGTAAAGGGATTTTTGAACCCGGCATGGGTTGACGGAAGGCTATAGGGTAAAACAGATGCCTATCAAATAATTTATGAAACTCGACGCAAGTATTTATGTGGCTGGCCATGGGGGCATGGTAGGTAGTGCCATTGTGAGGGCCCTGCAAAAGGAGGGATATACCAATATTATTACCCGTAGCTCATCGCAGCTCGATTTGCGTAGTCAGGCGGCAACGGAAGCTTTTTTAGTGGCCACCCGTCCTGAATATATGGTGATAGCCGCCGCAAAAGTTGGCGGCATTCACGCTAATAATACCTATCGGGCCGATTTTTTGTATGATAACCTGGCTATTGAAATGAACCTCATTCACGGGGCGTATCAGCATGGGGTGAAAAAGTTGCTTTTTTTAGGCAGTAGTTGTATTTACCCCAAAATGGCACCACAGCCCTTAAAGGAAGAATACCTGCTGACCGGGCCTTTGGAGCCCACCAACGAGCCTTATGCCGTAGCAAAAATTGCGGGTATCAAACTTTGCGAAGCCTACTTCGATCAGTACGGATGCCGTTTTATTAGTGCCATGCCCACCAACCTGTACGGCCCCGGCGACAATTACCATCCGGAGAATAGCCATGTGCTGCCTGCCCTGATCCGTCGGTTTCATGAAGCAAAAATTGCCCGGCAACCGGAAGTGGTAATCTGGGGTTCCGGCAAGCCTTTGCGCGAATTTTTATACGCAGATGATTTGGCCGATGCCTGTGTTTTCTTAATGAAAAGCTATGAAGATCGCCAGTTTGTGAACATCGGCTCCGGACAAGAAATCAGCATTGCCGAACTGGCCAAACTGGTGGCAGAAATAGTGGGATTTGCCGGCTCGCTGGTGTTTGACAGCAGCAAGCCCGATGGCACACCCCGAAAATTAATGGACAGCAGCCGCATTAACGCCATGGGATGGCATCCGCAGACTTCCCTGAGGCATGGTATTGCTCAGGCCTACCAGGATTTTTTGGCAGGAGCGTTTCGTGCCGCATAATTATTTAACCTGAATATCAAAAACACATACACATGAAAACCGCACTCATCACCGGCATAACCGGGCAAGATGGCGCCTATCTGGCAGAGCTATTACTTGGCAAAGGCTATATGGTCCACGGCATCAAACGCAGGAGCAGCCTTATTAATACCAACAGGATTGACCATCTCTATCAGGATCCGCATGAAGCCAATGTACGGTTCCGGCTGCATTATGGTGATATGACGGATAGTACCAACCTGATTAGGATTATTCAGGAAACACAGCCCGATGAGATTTATAACCTTGCCGCCATGAGCCATGTAAAAGTGAGCTTTGACGAGCCGGAATACACGGCCAACGCAGATGGCATTGGAACACTGCGCATTTTGGAAGCCGTAAGGCTTCTGGGTATGACTAAAAAAACCAAAATATACCAGGCCAGCACCAGCGAATTATATGGGCTGGTACAGGCGGTGCCACAGAGCGAAACCACCCCTTTTTATCCGCGTAGCCCTTACGGCGTGGCAAAAATGTATGCTTATTGGATAACCGTCAATTATCGGGAAGCCTACGACATGTTTGCCTGCAATGGCATATTGTTTAACCACGAAAGCCCCTTACGCGGCGAAACTTTTGTGAGCCGGAAAATAACCCGCAGCGTGGCAGCCATTGCGCTCGGGCGTCAGCATATACTGTATA
>JAHEMO010000099.1 GCA_024643625.1 Chitinophagaceae bacterium | reverse complement strand
AAGTGAAACCTGTCCCCAACCGGCAATGTTTCAATTTGCCAAAAAAATAAAAAAAAATATCCAGCGGGCACCTGGCTTTGCTTAGCCGGCTATTTGGCGGAGTGACGAAATAGCAGCCTGTGACTATCTGGTACTCTATTTGAGTAGATTTGAATCAAACAAAACGCCATGGGTATAATTTATTTTACTTCTATAATTTTTGTAGTTATCAGTATGCTGGTTTCTATGCGGCTGAAGGCAAAATTTGCTCAATACAGCCAGGTAGGCTTGCCGGGCGGACAAAGTGGCCGCGAAATCGCAGAACAAATGTTACGGGATCACGGCATTTTCGACGTTACGGTGCAGCCTTCGACAGGCTTTTTGAGCGATCACTATAACCCTGATAACAAAACGGTGAATCTGAGCCCCGACGTTTTTAACGGACACTCGGTAGCATCGGCATCGGTAGCAGCCCATGAATGCGGCCACGCGGTGCAACATGCCACAGCCTATCGCTGGCTCATGATGCGCAGTCGGTTGGTACCCGTAGTGCAGTTCAGCAGCAGCATCCTGCAGTGGGTATTGCTGGCGGGTATATTGATGATTAATACATTTCCGCAGCTGCTTTTAGCGGGTATTGTGTTGTTTGCCATGACCACCATTTTTGCCCTTATTACGCTTCCGGTAGAGTTTGATGCCAGCAATCGAGCCGTTGCATGGCTTGACAGCAGCCGGGTGGCGGCGGGACAAGCCAATATGCAGGCTAAAGATGCGCTGCATTGGGCAGCTATGACCTACGTAGTGGCAGCACTGGCATCGGTAGTTACACTCATTCAGTACATTTTTATTTTTCTAAGCGGGCGCAACAGGAATTGATTTTTTACCCCTTAAGCAGCGCCGCATTGTAGCCCTGCGGATGACAGCAGGTAACATCTATTTCGTTTTAGCGAATGGTTCAAACTTTCGATTATTGAACCAATGTAATCAGGAATCTTTCAACAGCAGGTTGAGCATGGGATAAAATTGCTGAATAAACAGGCATTCCTTCTCCTTATTTGGCGGTCCGTGTATTTGTAAAACCTGTCTCTCCATACCGCCATAAAAAGCAAAACGGCCGCCACTTGTATTGTGGCAGCCGTTTTGTGTATTCGCTAGAAGGAATTACTGAATGGTTACTTCAATCCTTCTGTTTTTAGCTTTTCCTTCCTTGGTGTTATTATCGGCTACGGGCTCCGATGAACCATGACCTTCTGTGGAAACCCTGTCGGCATTGATGCCTTTGCTTACCAAATAATCTTTGGCCGAAATGGCACGGTTTTCAGACAGTGGGATATTGATTTTATCGTTACCACTGGCGTCAGTATGGCCGTCCAGTTTCACGCGGATATCCGGATGCGTTTCCAAATAGGCAACCAGTTTATCCAGTTCAGCCTTGCCCGAACTGGTAAGGACGGCGCTGTTTACGGCAAATGTTACAGAACTCGCTTCATACTTAATTTCAGGACAACCCTGCATACTCCGAACGCCGGGTACATTAGGACAGCGGTCTTCTTCATCATTAATGCCATCGCCATCGGTATCGGGTATTGGGCATCCCTGATATTTGGCCAGACCGGCTACTGTTGGGCACTTATCTTCTTCATCATTAATGCCGTCGCCATCGGTATCGGGTATGGGGCAACCCTGATATTTAGCCAATCCAGGCACAGTTGGGCATTTATCTTCCTCATCATTCAGGCCGTCGCCATCTGTATCAGGTATGGGGCAACCATTATATTTGGCTAAACCGGGAACAGTGATACACTGATCAATTTCATCGTTTACACCATCGCCATCGGTATCGGGTATGGGGCAGCCTTTGTATTTTACAATGCCCGGCACATCAGGACAGCTGTCTTCAATATCAATCACACGGTCGCCATCGCGGTCGCCGGGTACATATTGGCCGCCAAACAGACGTACTTTAACACCCACCTGAAAATTCTGTGTTCTGAACTTATCTTCCACCTCGGGGCGTTTGCGGTCGTCCACATTGTCCAGACCATGAATGTAGCGGGCATAACCCGAAAAGCGACTGCGGGGAAATACTTCGAAGCCAAACAAAACCGCACCGGATGTGGGTGCATATTTTTCCCGATCGTATTGCCCTGTATTGTCTTCAAACTTCCAGGTAATATCAAATTGCGGGCCTGCAAGCAGGGCAAAGTTTTTGCTCAGGTGATACTTAATGACTACCGGAATAGAAAAATACCGCACATCGGCATCCTGTAAATAGTCGGCATCGTCCGATTTGAACCGATACATATTTACCATGGCCTGCGGCTCAAATGAAAACTTTTCGGCAAAAGGGAAGTTAGCCCAAACGCCAAAACCATATCTGAACTGCCAGTCGTATTTAAAATCGAGCGAACCGGCGTCGCGAATCTTATCAAAATTAAGCGCTCCCAAGAGTCCGGCGGAGGCTTCGTAATATGGTTTGCGCGGCTGTGCATAGGTTGCAGAGGCCAACGAAACCAGGAGTGCGCATAAGAGAATTTTCCTCATAAGTGTAAGTGAATTTAAGCCCGAAGCTACTTGACGGGCGGAAGTTTATTAGCTATGAATTTGCTGCAAATGAACGCAATTTTAACAAAACACGCCCACAGTTTTATCTGAAACCTAAGGATAGGGGGACGTATTTGCTGCAATTCAAATAATCAAATCATTGTTGTGGGTTATTGGAAAAAAACAAACAGCCATACTGGCCTTAATGAATGGCAACAGCAGGATTAATGGGGATAAGCTTTGTCTGCGGCTGCAACTTGCCTTCGAGCGCATCTACCTGCTGTAAGCTTCCAAGTCGGAAGTATAAAGGCAAGCCAAGGCTACGCTGCATTTTCAATTCCTGTCGGCATACAATCCCCCAGTTATCTACCACAAAACGAGGCGATACGGCATGAAAAGCGCTCTTTGCATCAATAATTTTGCCAGTTTCATTTTTTGAATTGTTAAAAAATAAATTGAAGTGTGTCGTTCCATAGCCTAATTGTTTTTTCTTCGTTGTTATCGCTGAGATTTTCGACGGATCCATTTGCAGAAATTGTTGGGCAAATGCATCGGCCGAAACCAGCAAAATGATTAATAACAAGAGAGAAAGTCGCTTCACCATATAAATGTAGTGCGGGGGAGACTGCTCATCACATAATGTTTAGCAATATGGCTATCAGTCAATCTTTACAACAGCGCCAGCAAATGCGTTTGCTGCCACAGCAAATACAGCTAATGAAGCTGCTGCAGGTACCCACTGCAAACCTCGAGCAGCGCATAAAAGAGGAAATAGAAGAAAACCCTGCATTGGAATTGGAAGCCGAAGAACTGCCGGATACAAATGAAACAGTTGAAGAAGATCCGCTGCAGGACTATGCCAACGAAGACAACGAATTTGAAAACAGCGACGATGGCGACTATGGTCTTGATGATCTTAACATAGATGACTACGCCGATAATGATGATGTGGCTGAGTATCGCACCCGCGACGACAATTACCCCGAGTTTGGCGAGAAACCCAGCAATATGCCAAGGGTGGAAACCGATTTTCATGATGTGCTTGCCAGTCAACTAGGAACCCTTGATTTGGACGATAGGTTGCGGCGGGTAGCTGAGCAAATTGTGGGAAGCATTGATGATGACGGGTATCTGCGCAGAGAAGTTTCTTCTATTGTGGATGATTTGGCCTTTAGGCAAAACATAATGGCCACAGATGCTGAGGTGGAAATGCTTATCCGTCAGATACAGTCATTTGACCCTCCGGGGGTTTGTGCCCGCGATCTTCAGGAATGCCTGCTGCTACAATTACGCCGACAAAAGGCCGAGGGAAAACCCGTTGATCTTGCTATAACCATCATAGAAAAATACTTTGATGAGTTTACCAAAAAGCATTTTGAAAAAATACAGCGCAGCCTGGGTATTGAAGAAGATGAAATGCGCGATACAATGGGTAGCATTTTAAAGCTTAACCCCAGGCCGGGCGGAAATGTGGGCGACATCAACAAAGCGGAAACCTATATCATTCCTGACTTTTATATTATCAATAATAACGGTGTGCTGGAAATGAACCTCAATGCCCGCAATGCCCCCGACCTGCGCATCAGTCAGGAATATAAAGAAATGTTTCGCGATTATGAGCGCAGCAGCAAGCAGGACAAGCGCCAGAAGGAGGCCCTGCTTTTTGTAAAGCAAAAAATAGACTCGGCAAAATGGTTTATTGACATTATTAATCAGCGGTACGAAACGCTTACCAAAACCATGTTGACCATTATGAAACATCAGGAGGCATTTTTTCTGACGGGTGATGAAACAAATCTGCGGCCTATGATTTTAAAAGACATTGCTGACAAAACCGATCTGGACATAAGCACGGTTAGTCGCGTAGCCAACAGCAAGTTTGTACAAACCGAATTTGGCACCTATAAACTCAAATTTTTCTTTAGTGAAAGCCTCAATACTGACAGCGGCGAAGAGGTGAGTACCCGTGAAGTGAAAAAAATTCTAAGCGATATAGTGGAAGCGGAAGACAAACGAAAGCCTTTGAGCGACGATACCCTTACTGAAATGCTGAACGATAAGGGCTATCAAATAGCCCGCCGTACTGTGGCGAAGTATCGGGAACAACTCAATATTCCTGTAGCCCGGCTTCGGAAAGCTTATTGATAATGATAACGGTCGGCGCTTAGCCCGCACAAGCGCAGTATTATTGCAGCCTTATGGAAGCTATTGCACACCAACCCGAAGTATTGGAAAAAAATAACTGGTGGGCCAGATGGGTGTCTTATTTGCTGCACCCGCTGTTTTTGCCTTCTTTGATTACCGCATATATTGTTTTTGCACATCCGGTATATCGACTGTTGCTGGGGCGCTTTACTGCTATGCAGGCATGGATATCGGTTACGCTCAATACAGTGCTTTATCCGGCATTGCTGGTGTTCCTGTTATGGCGGCTTAAGTTTATTGAAAGTATCCAGTTGCGTACACAAAAGGAGCGCATCGTGCCGCTTGTGGTTAATATTCTTTTTTATTTCTGGGCCTGGTATGTAAGCCGTAACGTAGAAACTTTTCCGCTGGTATTGCGCCAATGGCTTATGGGTATTTTTCTGAGCAGTTGCGCAGCCATGTTTACCAATATTTTTATGAAGATGAGCCTTCATGCTATTGGCTGGGGTGGGGTGGCAGCTTTCTGCATTCTTCAACAGGCTAATGATGCTAACTGGCCACAAATGCTTACGCCCGTGGTATTGGTATTGGCGGGTCTTGTAGGAACGGCAAGGCTGGCTTTAGGGGCTCATAAACCCGGGGAAGTATACGGGGGCTTTTTGGCCGGCGCCATAAGCATAGTAATGGGATGGCTTATTGCCTCCTGAGCAAACTATTTATTGGGTGTTGAAGGCAACTTAATCCGGTGAAGACTGCTGTTCTGCAAAGGCTTGAATACCCTTATCCAGTTGCTGATCGAGACGGCGAAGATCTTCTTCAAAATCGGCATCCATCCATTCCTGCTGTATCTGTCCCGAGGGCTGCGTAGCAAACCACACCAGAGCCATCGTTACATAGTCCTGCATGTCTTTGCCGGCAAAATTCTGCTTGAACGAGAGCACTTTTTCGTTAATAAGCTTAATGGTTTTGCGAACAGATTCTTCTTCGGCGGGGGTTACTTTAATGCGCAGCGATCGGTCGGCAACGGTAATGGTTATGGGTATGAGTTGTTCCATGCCTGATATTATTGGTTGAGATGGGCAATCACCTGATCTATGTCTTTCAGATATTGGTTAATTCTTTTCTCAAATTGCTTTTTGCCTTTATCGTCCATTTGGCCCGCGGCTGTTTGTAAAATAACTACTTGTTGCTCCAGCGCAGTTTGCCGCTCCTGCATCTGGGCGATGGTGGCTTGCTGCGCCTGCGACAGGGTACGCAACCTATCGGCCTCTTTTAGCAAAGAAGCCTGTTCACGCAACAATTGCTGCATTTTTTCGCGTATGGACGATAAAAGGGACTTGCTTGCTTCCATAAGTTGAAGGTAAAAGATAAGCGCTGTGGAGTGGTAATTGATGCGCACAAGTAATGCACATGCTAATGCCGGAGGCTGGCGCCAAAGTCGTTAGAAAGTATGGTAATAATTTTTTCCATGCGTGCTTCCACTTCTTTATCTGTCAGTGTTTTCTCTTTGTCCTGAAATACAAACCTGATGGCCATTGATTTTTTATTGGCACCCAATTTGTCACTTTCAAATAAATCAAACAGCTCACATTGTGTAAGGGTTTCAATTTTGGCTTTCTTAATCACTGCTTCAATTTTTCCCCAGGCTATTTGTTTGTCTATGATCATGCTCAGGTCGCGCTCCACAGCCGGAAATCTTGGCACCTCCGTATATGCAATCTTTTTGCGGGCGGCAATATTCCACCAGGCCTCCCAATTAATATCGGCGGCAAGTACGGCTTGTTTAATATCGAATTGCCCCAGTTTTTCTTGGCTCACCCAGCCAAAACTTGCCAGCCACTCCTTGCCCTGATACCAGCATAGCCCGGTAAGTTCCCCGGAAATTTCTTCGGCTTTGCCAATACCCACGCCGCAAAGATTTGCCAAGGCTTCCATAGTACCTTTAAGTTGTGCAAAACCAACAGTGTTGGCTTTTTGACCCCAATAGCCGGGGATGGAAGCCCCCGTGAAAAGGAGTAAGAGTCTTTCCCATTCGCCATGGCTGCCATCTTCTTTAGCGCCATATATTTTACCAAAGTCAAAAAGACTGAGGTTAAGGTTGCGTCGATTGAGATTATAGGCCATCACTTCCAAACCGGTTTCCAGCAAAGCAGGCCGCAGCATATTAAGTTCGGCGCTAAGGTTGTTTAGCATTTTTACCCCTCCCAGCACCACCGGCTCGGAATAGTAGGCACTATTGGTAATGCTATTGGTCACTATTTCGCTTAGGCCGCGTCCTACAAGCCAATTGGCCACTTTTTCCTTCCAACCTGCCGCCGCTGCTAATTCGTCGGGGGCGGGCACCATATTTACTTCTGCAGGAATATCAATATTGTCATAGCCGTCTATGCGCATAATTTCTTCCACCAAATCGGCCGGATGGCTGATGTCGGTTTTTCTTGCCGGAACGGTAAACCAAATATCGTCGGAGCCCTCTTTTATCAATCCAAAACCAAGGCTTTCCATAATGGTTTTGATGGTGTCGGGGTGGTAGTTTTTGCCGCTGAGCACTTTTAGGTAGCGGTACTTAAGGGCTATTTCGGCTGGTGTAGCGGGGTTGGGATACACATCCACTGGATCGCTGGCAATGGTGCCGCCGCATAGGTCAACAATTAAGTTGGCGGCATATTTCAGCACATTGAGTGTTTGGCTGATATCCACCCCTTTTTCGAACCGTGTAGCTGCATCTGTGCGCAGACCATGGCGTACGGAACTGCGCCTGATGCTTACGGGGTCAAACCAGGCACTTTCGAGAAAGATATCGGTAGTAGTGTCGGAAATGCCAGACCCTAATCCACCAAATACGCCTCCAATACACATGGGCGCATCATTGCCATCGCAAATCATCAGGTCTTCGGCCGATAGTTTGCGCTCCTTCTCATCAAGGGTGGTAAAAGAAGTGCCTTCAGCCAAATTTTTTACCCGAACGGTTTTTTGGCCAACCTTGCTGAGATCGAAAGCATGCAGCGGTTGACCGGTTTCGTGCAGTATAAAATTGGTGATGTCTACAATATTGCTGATGGGCCTCACGCCAATTGCCTTCAGCAGCGTCTGCATCCATTCGGGGCTTTCTCCTACCTGCACATGGCTGATTACAATACCTGAATAGCGCCTACAGGCTTCTGGATTTTCCAAAACCACTTTTACGGGTTCTGCGCTTTTAACCGCCGGAATTTTTACGTTATTCAACGCCGATACCGGATGCAGCCGAAGTTTGTGGTGATGCGAAAGATAGGCGCACACATCGGTAGCCACTCCCAAATGACTCATGGCGTCGCTGCGGTTTGGTGTAAGCCCAATCTCGTAAACGTAGTCTCGTTTCAACTCGAAAAATGTGGATGCAGCTTGACCTACAGGAGCATCGGCAGCCAAAATCATGATACCATCATGGCTTGTACCTATCCCTATTTCATCTTCGGCGCATATCATCCCTTCGCTTTCCACACCTCTTATTTTTACCTTTTTCATGGTAAGGGCGTCGCCGGAAATTGGGTAAATGGTAGCTCCAACCGGTGCCACCACCACTTTTTGCCCTTTGGCTACATTGGGTGCTCCGCACACTATTTGTAATAATGAGTGGTCGGCTCCTATGCTTACTTTGGTAACCGACAATTTGTCGGCATCGGGATGCTTTTCGCAGCTTTTCACTTCGCCAATCAACAGCCCCTCAAGGCCTCCTTTCACCTGCTCCTGCAACTCCATTTGTTCCACCTCCAGGCCAATGGAGGTAAGAATGCGCGATAGCTTTTCCGGGGTCACCCACTGTGCATCAAGCCCTTTGCCAATGGGTAAGCAACGGCATAGCCAGTTATATGAAATGGTCATGTATTGGTATTCTATTGAGCGGTCAAAGATAGGATTTGGGTTGGTTGCCCAATGCCTTATTAGCAGGGCGTTTGAGGCATGTAATACAAGACAATTTGTAGCCTAACGGAGCCGCTTTGACTTGGTAAGCTGTTTAATGTTTTTGACCGAATCGCGTCAAGCTGTTAGGCGTTATGCAGCGGACGATTTTATCAAAATGAGGGCCTCGCAGGTAAGATTTTTTTGACCCAAAAACCGATTGGAGCACGCAAAAAGCAGTTTTTTATTTGTGAACAGCAACACGGGGATAAGATTGCTATAAATAATGCGAAATGTGGAAAACCGTACGGAGGCATGTGCATATTCCACAATAACTTGTGGCAAAACCCCGTCAGCATGGTTAACTATAGTTGGCATAAATTAAATTATGCATTCACTTTTTCGAATGAGTTTTTTGCGTTTACCTTCGAAAACCATTCCACTGGTAACTATTTCTTAACCTATACAGCCCTGCCGAAAGGAGGGTACTGCTGGGTCGGTTTTTGAAAAAAAATAAAGAACCGCCATTGGGGAATTTTGTGCTGCTGGAATGGCTGAAATTTGCGATTGACACCTAATAAATTCATGATTTTTCGTTAAACCAAAATGGATCTTACTAATTCCCCGAAAGACAGAAAAAAAAGAGTAAAAGGAGTTCCCACAAACCTTCAGGCCGACCTCGGATCGTTGGTATATGGCAAGGTACCTCCTCAGGCCCGCGACCTTGAAGAAGCCATACTAGGCGCCATTATGCTGGAGAAAGGCGCATTTGATACGGCAAGTGAATTATTGAAACCTGAATGCTTTTATGTAGAGGCGCATCAGCGCATTTTTGGGTCTATGCAGGGGTTGGCCCAAAAGAGCCTTCCCATTGACATTTTGACAGTGGTAGAGGAACTTCGCAAACGCGAAGAGTTGGAAATGGTTGGCGGTCCTTATGCCGTAACCCGACTTACCAATACCGTTGCCAGCAGCGCCCACCTCGATACGCATTGCCGCATATTGGTCCAAAAATTTATTCAGCGCGAACTTATCCGCATCAGCGGCGAAGTAATTAATGATGCCTACGAAGACAGCAGCGATGCCTTCGAATTGTTGGATGATGCGGAGTCGAAGCTTTTTGAAGTAAGCAACAGCTTTGCCAAGCGTAACTACGATGAGATCACTGATGTGCTCGCCGAAACCATGCGCCGGATTGATGAACTCCGCAATAAGAAGGAAGACATCAGTGGAGTGTACAGTGGTTTTCCCAGTCTCGATAGGGTCACCAATGGTTTTCAACCTACAGATTTAATCATTATTGCCGCCCGTCCTTCGGTTGGTAAAACGGCATTTGCCCTGAACCTCGCCCGCAATGCTGCCATGCATCCGGTAAGGCCCACGCCGGTAGGTGTATTTAGCCTGGAGATGGGTAATACCCAGTTGGTACAGCGTATTCTGAGCGCTCAAAGCGAAATTGAAATGGAGAAAATAAGCCGCGGCCGGCTTGAAAACCATGAAATGGAGCAATTGCTGCAACGCGGTATTAACCAACTGGATAATGCACCTATATACCTTGACGACACTGCAGCGCTCAACATCTTTGAATTACGCGCCAAAGCCCGCCGCATGGTAAACAAGCACGGTGTTGGCATGATCATCATTGACTATCTGCAGTTAATGAGTGGCAGCAGCGAAAACAGAAATACTAACCGCGAACAGGAAATAAGCACCATCAGCCGTTCCTTAAAAGCCCTGGCTAAGGAACTTAAGATACCTATAATTGCCTTAAGCCAGCTCAACCGTGCATTGGAAAGCCGCGGTGCCAACAAGGCGCCCATGCTGAGTGATTTGCGCGAATCGGGCGCTATTGAACAGGATGCGGACATGGTGATGTTCCTCTACCGGCCGGAGTATCACGGATTGGTGGACGATGAGAACGGCGATAGCCAAAAAGGGAAAACCATTGTAAAAATTGCCAAACACCGTAATGGTGCGTTGGAAGATATTGATTTGCGGGCCTTGTTACATATTCAGAAATTTGTGGAGTGGAATAATGATTCCTTTGGCAGCAGTCCGTTTGCAGGCTTTAATAAGCCGCTTACTCCGGTAAAAGATTTGGAGGGCGGAGGCGCTGCAGGTCTATTTATTCAAAAGAGCAGCAAAATGAACGATATGCCTAACTTCGATGACGGCTTTGACGAAGAGAACTTAATATAGTGTGGTGGTGTGTTAATGTTGAACCTGTGCCCAATGCTTGTCTTGGGGTGCAGGTTCTTTTTTTATAGCAACATTGTTTACCACAATTTCGTCTGAAGCAGTATCCGGGTTTGAATTGGTGCATATTTCCATACTGCAACCATTGAAACGCGTTTTAAGTAGTAAAATGGTACAGTACTTCAAAATTGTTCCAGCGGGTAAATTACATGAACGACTATAAGGTGAATAGCAATTGCAGCCCTCATGAAAACCCGACAGTATTATGGTAATTTGCAACAGATAGCCATGAAAGAAAGTTCCTCTATACCCCTGTTTTTCGAACCGGGCTCATACCATAACGGTCAGGCATTGTTGCTGCAGGATAGTACTGCCAAACATGTAGCGCTGGTGCTTCGTAAAAAAAATGGCGATCAGATAAGGCTTACTAACGGGCGAGGTTTGGCGGCTACAGCTACCATCACCAATTGCACAAAGAAGCAGGTAGCAGTGTGCGTTGATGAATGCACGACTATGCCGCAGC
>JAHEMO010000358.1:1329-3017 GCA_024643625.1 Chitinophagaceae bacterium | reverse complement strand
AGGTAGCGTCCGCTGCCATCCATCATGCGGGCACCCATAGGCACCGTGCCCCAGCGGGTAGCGCCATCCTGCAGCAATTCCCATCCGGCAAATGAGCAGGTACCCGGCACCGGCATACCCACCAGTTTGCCAAGCTTTAGGTATTGATAAGTAAATGCATAGCAATGTCCATCGCTGTAGTTGGCTTCGTTGGCCAGGCTAATGCTTGGCTTATTCCAGCGAAATGTAGGCTCGTAATTAGCCACTTCCTTATCGTTACTGTATTCAATAAATCGTTTACCACTAAGCCACATAGCCAGATCGGCAACAAGGTCGCCGCCACCGTTATTGCGGGTGTCCACCACCAATGCTTTGCTGTCGGCGTATTTGCCAACCGCTTCTTCAATAGCGGTGCGGTACGTGCCGTCGCTCATGCTGGGTATATGCACATAGCCCAGTTGGCCATTGCTCAGTTTATCAACTTCGTCAGCATTGCGTTTTACCCATCGGTCATACAGCAAGCGGCTTTCTTCACCCAGGCTTGTGGGCTTTACCACCAATTCGCGCCGCACCCCATTTTCCAGCAACGATAGCAATACTGTTTTACCGGCTTTACGGTTAAGGTATTGCTCCAGATTGGTGGAGGCTGTAATGGTATCGCCATCAATAGCTTCGATAACGGTACCGGCCTTGACGTTAAAGCCGGCTTTATCCAATGGACCACCTTTTATCAATTCTTCAATTTGTACACCGGCACCATCGTATTGCTGATTGTAAAAAATGCCCAGCGATGCGGTGGCATCACCATCACTATTGCGTGCACCATAGCGTGCACCGCAATGGCTTACATTCAGCTCGCCCAGCATTTCGCTCAGCAGTTCTTCAAAATCACGAGGATTGCTTATGTGCGGTAAAAATTTGCGATAGGCATCACCCATCATTTGCCAGTTGATACCATGGAAATCTGTTTTGTAAAAAATATCGCGGGTCCGACGCCATACATGATCAAACATTACGGCTCTCTCCGCATCGGTATCCAATACCATATCGCCACTAATGCTTACGCGCTCTGGCTTTCCGCTGCTTACTTCTATTTTGGTGATGCCGGCATCGGTTTGCAAAAATATTTTTTTGCCCTCCTTATCCCATTGCATATCACCTGCGCTGTTGGCATTTAGTGGTGCAAGCACTTTAGTTTCTTTGGTACGCAGGTTGGTTGTCCAAAGATTGTAGCCTTTTTCAAAGCGCGCCAGGTAGTACATGTTTTCGCCATCTTTATCTACCAATGCATCGCTAAGGCTGCTGCTGTGTATGGTAAGTCTGGCCTTGCGCTTATCCAGATCATCCCAATCAATCTTTACGGCTTTAATAGAATCCTTTTTTGCTGATTTATTTTTTCCTGTGTCTGCTTTGGCTTTCAACTCTTTCTCCAGCGCAGCTTCATCTTTACTCAATCGGTATTTATCGTATGCCTCTTGTGTGAGGAACAAACCATAGGCATCCATTTGCGAGGGGCCACCATTGGCTTTACTGGCCAGTCCATCGCGGTTACTAAACCACATCAGCATATCACCGCCCATCATCCATTGTGGTCCGTTATCGCTAAAGCCGTTTTTAGATACATTGGTTATTTTAGTTTTACCATCGGCACTCAGCAAGCCAATCTCGCTGTTGCCTACGCCTTGTTTGGTATAGGTAACGGCCAGCCA
>JAHEMO010000358.1:0-1229 GCA_024643625.1 Chitinophagaceae bacterium | reverse complement strand
AGTGTACCGTTTTTTGCCATGCTTAAAAAACGTACCGGGTGGGTAGTAAAACGGGTAACGGGCTGCGGATTGCTGCCATCGGTACCCATGCGGTACACATTAAAACTACCACCGTTTTCGCTGAGGTAAAACAGGCTGCTACCATCGGGGCTCAGGATTGGTGTACGGTCTTCACCGGGATTGGAAGTGAGTTTTTTGTGGGTATTGTTCATGGCATTATACACCCATATATCGCGGGCAACGGCACTGTTTTGGTGTTTGCGCCAAATGTTCTCACCACCTTTCTTATCGTGGTAGTACATAATAATGGCGTCTTTGCCAAAACTTACATCTTCGGCCGGCGTGGTCAATACCTGTTGCGCCCTTCCACCCGCAACAGGAACACCATACAGTTCGGGCATGTAGCCGGTAGGGTATTGCCGGTTGTCTTTATCATCCTGCCGCTGTGCGCCAAACACAATGTTTTTTCCATCGGGGGTAAATGCATAAGGATGCTCCGGATTGCTATGAAAAGTGAGTCTTTTGGCTTCGCCACCTGTAGCCGGCATCACAAACACATCAAAATCGCCAAACCTGTCGCTGGCAAAAGCTATCATGCTGCCATCAGGGCTCCACACGGGTTCCATTTCATGCGCCTGATGCAGCGTAAGCGGTACAGCATTTCCTCCCTGCGCAGCAACTTTGTACAAATCGCCTTTGTAACTAAATACAATGGTGCTGCCATCGGGGCTTATGGCGGGGTAGCGCATCCAAAGCGCTTCGGTTTGGGCGATAGCGGCATGGCAAAGCAGGAGTAAAAAGACAGGGATACATTTCATGCGTGGTATTAATAGGGTCACAATTTAGTGTGAAGCCGGTATACCCAAACCACCCAACGCAATTATCGGTTTTGTAAAGCTGCCAACTGCTGCATCAGGTATAGCATTTCAGTACCTATTTGTACGCATCTCTCTGAATAGGTAGCCGCTTCAGCTGCAGTGTCGTCCGATGCTTTCGGGTCAACATAAGGCAGGCTGATGCGGTGTGCCGCGCCGGGTATTGCCGGACATTTTTCATCTGTATCGCTGCAAACCATGATGGCTATAACATCTGCTGAAGGATTAAAAGCGTCGGCATAGTGTTTGGAAAAACAAACCAGCGGTTCATTATTAGCTATCATTACCAGATAATGCGGATTAGGTTTCACAGCCATTTCTGTTTCAATAATAAATCCGGCTCTTTCCATTGCT
>JAHEMO010000357.1 GCA_024643625.1 Chitinophagaceae bacterium | reverse complement strand
GCTGCCGCGGGGCTTATTTTTTAGCAATTCTGCCTTGTGGGTGACGGGTAAGCGCCTGCACTACCTTATTTTGCCTGCTATGTTAGCAAACAATAAAGGCTATAGCCCGCTGGGGCAGTTTGGTATCCTGCTGGTACTGGCGGGTGCGGGGCTTGTGGTGGGGGGTATGATTTCGGTGGGCGTGCTGCTGATCAACGGCATTGGTATGGGCGATATGGAGGCGGCGCTGAAGAATGCTGCCAATGCAGGTATGCTCAAAATCATTCAGTTTCTCAGTACGCTCGCCTCGTTTTTTCTGCCGGCGGTAGCTTTTGCCTTTATATGTTTCCGGCAGGGCTGGCAGGTATTGGGTTTTCGGCGGCCGGTGGTATGGCAGGTGGCGCTATTGTCCATATTGGTAATAATAGCCGCTGCGCCGTTAATTGATACGCTCACGCAGATTAATAAATCCATACCCATCAGCCAGAGTATGCGTGCCTTTTTTGATAAGATGGAAGCGCAATACGAGGATCAGGTAAAAGTGCTGGGCGCGGTCAATAGTTTTGGTCAGTACCTCGTTTCGCTGCTGCTGATTGCGTTGCTGCCGGCGGTGTTCGAAGAAACCTTGTTTCGCGGGGCTTTGCAGGGCATTTTGCAGCGTTGGTTTAAGCATGCCTGGGCAGCCATTATTGTTACGGGGCTCCTGTTTAGCATTATCCATTTTAGCTGGTATGGTTTTTTGCCCAGATGGGCATTGGGTATTTTATTGGGCATGGTGTACTACTACACCGGCAATATCTGGTACAGCATTATTGTGCATTTTATAAATAATGCCATTGTGGTAAGCTATATGTACTACAAATCGGTGCAGGGGCAGCCGATGCCCACTAGCAGCGATACGGTATTTCCCATATGGGTAGGCATACTCAGTGGGCTTGCCGTTTATTTTTTGGTGGGACTGCTGCGCAAGTCCGCCCCGGTTATACAGCCGGTTGATGTAGATCAGCATCCCGGCCACCCCTTCTTTTCACAAACCCCACCACAAGATGCAGGATAAGGATCAGTTCAATTGGTTTCGCATTTACATCACGCGGCTATACACCGAGGCTGCTATTGTTGCCGGCAAACTGGAAGATAATCAGATACCCGTGCAGGTGCTTAATAAGCAGGATAGCATGTATAATATAGCTATTGGCGATTACGAAATTTATGTGCCTGTACATCTGAAAGACATGGCTATCGATTTGCTGCGCGAAGCCATTCATAACTGATAAAGCAGAAACAGGTATGGCACTTAACCGGGAAGTATTTAAAACAAGAACGCTGAGCGCCATCGTATATGTGGCGGTTATGCTGTCGGGCCTCTTATGGAATCATTGGAGCTTTCTGGTTTTGTTTCTTTTGATACATGCAGGATGCTGGGTAGAGTATATCCGGCTGATGGAAAAAATATTTGCGCAGCCGCTGCATCGCTTCATGTTAATGGGTTGCCTGCTTACGGGCTACAGTATTATGCTGGCTTTTTGCGGGAAGGCATTTGCCCTGCAGGGTTATTGGCTCAGTCAGGCACTATGCCTGCCGCTGGCGGTGGCCGGTTTTCTATTGTTGGTAATGGGCGTGTTGCGGCAGCGCAACATTAATGTACGTCAATACGGTGCCGTTATACTGGGCTGGGTGTACATTTCGCTGGCCTGGGGCACCATGCTGGGGCTACGCCAACAAGGCATGGTTTTTAAGGGCGATACAATGTTTCTGGATGCCGGCAGGGTATGGCCATTGGTGCTTATTGCTTCCATCTGGATTAACGATACCATGCAATACATTGTAGGCTCGCTGATTGGCAAAACGCCGTTCAGTAAAATATCGCCCAAAAAAACCTGGGAAGGCACAGCGGGTGGTAGTGTGCTGGCCATCGTGTCCGTTGGCTTTTTTTGCTGGCAGGTATTGCATCTGCCGGCGGCCACAAGCTTTGGCATTGCCGCGGTGGGTGCTATAGTTGGTACACTCGGCGATTTGCTGGAAAGCTTTTTCAAGCGCAGCGCCGGCGTAAAAGATAGCGGCAATATGCTGCCCGGCCATGGCGGTTTTCTCGACCGGTTTGATAGCATGCTGCTGGCCACACCGGTGGCCTATCTGCTGGTGCTGATTTTGCAAGGCACCTGATTTTATGGCAGGCGCTGCAGGCTGCTGGGGTGCTGCCTGTATATTTGCCGTCCTCAGCAGTATTTTAATCATGACAATTCATAAAGAAGGTTACGCTACCATTGGTATTGCCACGCTGGTACTTGGCCTCATCAACGCTTTTTCCATGTGGTTTTTAAGCGAGCAATTTCCCATTGTATCGCTGCTCCTGTTTGTGGTCACTTTTGGATTCTGGATTTTTATTCTCTCCTTTTTCCGGCTGCCGGAGCGCAAGCACACCATGGATGGCAATAAAATCATTTGTCCTGCCGATGGCAAAGTGGTGGTGATAGAGGAGACCCATGATGCGGAGTTTTTCAAAGACAAGCGCCTGCAGGTGAGCATTTTTATGAGCCCGCTCAATGTGCACGTCAATCGCAATGCCGTAAGCGGCGAAGTAGTGTATAGCCAATACCATCCCGGCAAGTATCTGGTGGCCTGGCATCCCAAAAGCAGTACGGAAAATGAGCGCCATAGCGTGGTATACAAAACTGCTCAGGGCGAAATACTGGTAAAGCAAATTGCCGGCGCCGTAGCCCGACGCATTGTCAATTACCTGAAGCCCGGCATGCAGGTAAAGCAAAACGATGAAATGGGGTTCATCAAATTTGGCAGCCGCGTAGATGTGTTGTTGCCCCCGGGCACGCAGGTAAAGGTGAATCTGGAACAAGCTGTGCAGGGCGGTGTAACCGTGCTGGCGGAGTGGTAAACCTTAAGTTTTTTACATAAAAAATGCCCGCTTTTTTGGCGGGCATTTTTGATTTTACCATTTATCGTCGTCGCTAAACAGCGGGCGTACTGAGGGTACTTGTGTGCTGCTGTTGCCGCTATCCACAGGATTATTTACAGGCCGGGGTTTGGGCAT
>JAHEMO010000098.1 GCA_024643625.1 Chitinophagaceae bacterium | reverse complement strand
CATTGCAATGGTCATTTACAAAAATGCAAACAACTTCGCAGCCATGGCTTAGTGGCACGGTACTGTCCTGTAATGAAGCTTCTTCAAAAACAAGATCGTAGCCGATGCCTTCATTGGCCAGTTCAAAAAACTGTTTGTCGTAGGGTTTGGTGGAGTAAAAGCAAATGCGTGTCATGTGTATGAGTAGTTATTGCCGCAACTTCCCAAGATTTTGGCAGAATGCCAAGGAAGGTGATGACAACTGCCACCTGAAGAGTAGCAATTCTCCAACAAATAGTGATAAGAGGCCCGTTCGAATCCTTCCGGGCTTATTCAAATCGAACCCGGATTGGTTGTGGTTATGGTAAAAGCCACATTAATTTTTCGCTTGTTGCTATGGCTTGTTTTCCGGAACTACACATGGGCAATTGTCCAATTACAAGGGCATTGTTGACATTGGTCATATTCAGCGGTAAAAAAAAAGGTTACGCTTGCAAAAGATTATTGCCATAATCCACTGCCTAACTTATGATTGACGTTAATCTATTGCTTGCCTGGGGTGCATCATCGCGTAAATATGCGAAGGGTACCTGCATTTTTATGGAAGGCGAAATGCCACGCTATTATTACCAGCTTGAATATGGTCAGGTAGAGATGTTTAATGCAAACGCCGACGGAAAGGTATTCACGCAGGGTGTTTTTCATGACGGACAAAGTTTTGGAGAGCCGCCATTATTTATCAATGAGCCTTACCCGGCATCGGCGTTGGCTGTGGCAGATACCATTGTGCTGCGGGTGCCAAGAGAAACTTTTTTTCAATTGCTGCAAGAATATCGCGGCATTGAGCGCGAATTTTTGCGGATATTATCCCTTCGTGTGTATCATAAAGCATTGGTGGCCCGAAGCATTGTGAATTGCTCGCCTGAGCTAAGATTAAAGGAACTGCTGTTGTTTTTGCGGAAGTATGAGTTCTGTGGTTCCGGCAAGACCCATATTCAACTTACGCGTCAGCAGTTAGCAAATTTGTGTGGGCTAAGGGTAGAAACCGTCATCCGAACGCTGGCTACGATGAAGAAAAAGGGACTGGTAGATATCGTAAACCGCAAACTCTATGTTTAGCGCTGCAAAACTGAGTACTTCCACCTGGATTCGGCTGGCTTTCATCAACCTCTTTGTTGTTTCGCTGCTTGGTGTGCTTATGCGTTACAAAATTGCTTTCAGCCTTCCCTGGCTCGATCAAAAGCATTTGCAACATGCACATTCTCATTTTGCTTTTGGTGGTTGGGTATCCATGTTTTTGATGGCAGCCATGGTAGATGTTTTGGGTAAAGCCATTTCCGTCCGAAGGATGCAGGCGTATCATGCGGTGTTGATAATACAGTTGGTTTCTGCTGCCGGCATGCTGGTAGGTTTTTCCTGGCAGGGGTATGGTTGGTTTTCGGTGTTATGGTCAACCATTTCTTTGATAAATGGCTTCATTTTTTGCGTATTGTACTTTGCTGATGCCCGAAAATTCCTGCATCCCCGTACGCGTAAGTGGTTTAATGCGGCTTTGCTTTTTCATGTGCTTTCCGCTATTGGCACTATTGCGCTGGTGTATATGATGGTGGCACACCGTATACCGCAAAAAGCTTATTTGGCATCGGTGTATTGGTACCTCCATTTTCAATACAATGGTTGGTTCTTTTTTGCGGCTATTGGATTATTAAATTATCAATTAGCCAAAGCGGGATTGCGCTATGCGGTTCCATCCGGCGTTTTTGCCTTGTTTTTTTTAGCCTGCATACCTGCCTATGGCCTTAGTATTTTATGGTTGCAATTGCATTGGCTAGTATACCTCACTATTGTGGTAGCGGCAGCCTGTCAGCTTTTGGCATTTGGTCTTTTGGCATCGCATATACTGTGGCGGGCTAAAAAAATAATTATCGGCAACATGCCCCGCATTACAAGGGTGTTGATGTTATACGCCATCATGGCGTTAGCCATCAAGATTCTTTTGCAAACAGGGAGTGTGGTGCCGGCAATCAGCAAGCTGGCATTTGGCTTTCGGCCAATAGTTATTGCTTACCTGCACCTGGTATTACTTGCCTTTATCACTATTTTTCTGGTAGCCTATGCGCAATGGCAACAATGGCTGCAGTGGAGCCGACTAAATTTTTTCGCCTCCGTATTGCTGGCGGCTGGTGTATTTTTCAATGAGGCCATATTGGCAACCCAGGGCATTGCCTCTTTTTCCTATACTGTATTGCCCTATGCAGACCGGTTGTTATTTATGGTGTCCATACTTATTTGCCTTTCGCTAAGCATTTTGGCATTCTCATTTTTTCGAAAGATGCAGGAGCCGGTATGATTGAAATCATGATTGAACTTTTAGCGCAAAACTAATTTTGAGCAAAACAATAAACATGAAAAATACTTTATTAGGCGCTGGCTTTGTAATGCTGGCGTTGGCGTCTTGCGGCGGTCAGGAAGATGCTGCTGTAATACCATCCGATAATCAGGTTCCTGCTGCCACTTCGGCTGTTGGACAGTCAGGTGTAAAGGATGATGTATCTAACCCGAATATTGTTCAAACTGCAGCAGGTAGTAAAGATCACACCACGCTTGTGGCTGCTGTGCAGGCTGCAGGTTTGGTTGATGCTTTAAGCAATGCCGGTCCCTTTACAGTATTTGCCCCTACCAATGCGGCTTTCGATAAGTTGCCTGCCGGTACAGTGGAAGGTTTGCTAAAGGCTGATAAAAAGGCTGACCTTACCAATATTCTTGAGTACCATACTTACGTCGGCGTTTTGAAGCCGGAGTATATGCAAAACGGTCAGGAGTTTGAACAAGTTAATGGTCAAAAAATATCCGTAAGTAAAGACGGGGATAAATTGGTAATTAACGGCGTTGCCAATGTGGTTGCTAGTATAATGACATCAAATGGTATAATACACGTAATTGATGCGGTGTTGTTGCCGCCGGCAAAATAGAAGGGTGGTGTATGGTTTGTTTATAAGTACAAAAGGCTTTCCAAGAGAAAGCCTTTTTGTTTTGGTTCACTCAATGCAACTAGTACATTATTTTCAATTGCATCACGGTAGCAATACTTGCGGCTCTTTGCTTTATGAGTTCTGCATTGGCGCCTGTAAATCGCTCGTCTACTGATTTATTAAAGTGTTGTAGCCAGTGTTGGAAGTGCTCCATGCGAACGGGAAATTTCTCATGCAATCGGCTGTGTACATGCATGGGATTGCCCGCATAAGCGTCGGTGTGAAAGAGGACGTTTTGCCAAAAGGCATACATGATGGGCAAGTGCTTCTCCCAATTCACCTGCACCAGGTTATTGAAATATTCTTCAAGTAACGGATCTGATTTTACCTTTTCGTAAAACGAGTCGATCAACAGGATGATATCTGTTTTATTGGAAATATCTTTTTTCATGGCTGATCTTTTTGATGCGCCAGGCATTCCTGACAGATGAACGATTGACTAAACAAGACACCCATTGCGGATTAGAGATCTTTTTTATTGAAAATGCGCAGCGATATCAGGAAGGGTACTGTTGCCCAAACTATCATTATGAGAGCAGAAAGCAACAGGCCCCATGATCCGCCGAAGAACTTCTTAAATACTGCACCTGTGTATCCGAGCATGGCGGACGATTCCATTTGAATCAGGTTCATGATGCGTGCCAGATCAATGGGGCTTGACGCCGTAACTACTGTCATAAATGTTTCGATGGGATAGTCGGAAAATTGGAATACGAGGAATAAGATGAGGCTATCAAACAGTAAGGCAAAGTATAGCCAAACCATAATGGCAATACCGACGCCTTTTGCTTTATCCCGTGTGAAAATTGAAGCCAGCAGTGCAAGGGCCACAAAAATTATGGTGATAATGGCGCCGGTAAAAATGAGCAATAGTGCCTGATTAAGCGGAGCATAAATTAGCGTTGGTATACCAGCGGCTATCAGGAAAGATAAAACAAGACTAGACGAAAGGCCGCCAAACATGCTGATCCAAATGGCTGACCTGCGCACCGGTTGACTTAAAAGCAATTCAATAAACTCGCTGCTGTTGTATATATACGTGGTGGCAAAAAGTACGCTTACCAGTGGCGTTATTAATAAAACCACATTTAGCATGGTAAGCAGCCCTTTGCTTGCGCTGTCTTCCATATTAAATACCGTCCATGCCATTACACCAAGCAACAGCGTATAGATGAGCACAAAGCGATTGCGCATAATATCAATTAGTACGAATCCGGTAATCTTTTTCATGCTCTGTTTTGCTTTAATACCAATGTGATGGCTTGTGCCAGTGTAGAACCACTAGTTTCTTGTTTTAGTGAGGCGGTGCTTTTATGAAATTTTATAGCGCCGTCCTGCATAAACACAACTTCTGTTACCAGATTATCTAATTCGCTGAGCAAGTGTGAGGTGATCAGCACAAGTTTATTTCGGCTGGTTTGCTGTAGGATGTAATCTTTCAGGATTTCTGCCGCTAAAGGATCGAGACCGGCAGTGGGTTCATCGAGAATTAGCACATCGGGGTTGAATAATGAAGCCAGTGTAGCACTCACTTTCTGCCTTGTACCGCCACTTAATGTGCGCATGCGTTTGTGCAGAATATCTTTGATTTGGTATGCGTCATACAACTGCGTGTCCGGATTTTTTATGGATGATCGCAGATTTTTAATCGTATCCAGCACCTGCTTTACTGTCATGTTATCGGGATAGCGCCCTATTTGTGGCATATAGCCAATTCTCCCCCGGTATTGATAGGATTGTTGCACCGGTTGTCCATCAAAAGTTATCTTGCCTGAATCGGGTAAAACCATGCCGAGAATAGATTTGATAAGCGTGGTTTTGCCGCATCCATTGGGGCCTATCAGCGCAATACACTCTCCGGGCTGGCAGTTTACATGCACGTGGCGCAGCGCTTTCAGCGTTCCAAAACTTTTATTTACATCAGTTACTACTATCATAATGGGTATGCCCTCATGGCCGGCATTTTATCCATGAAATTTTCCGGTGTTAGTGTTGGAAATATTTTTTCGGATTGATCGAGAAGTGTTACAAGAAAGCTTCTGAAAAGCAGCATAGATGAGGGGTTGCGTTCTACCACCACGCTAAAAAGACTTAGCGGTCTGAACGGAACATCGCCAATATGGTCCTTATCAAGATCGTATCCTGTGTATTTGTCCCAATAGTTGTTATCAAAATTATTAAGCACTACAGAACCATTGGTGCCTATGTCAAAGGTGTTGTTAATGAAGTTGTTGCCATTAATCGCATTGTCAAGGCAACTGGCCTGAACCTGCATCGCCCATCCGTTACCAACAAAGTTGTTGCGCAGCGCACGTATTCTGCTTGTGCCTTCCATAAAAATTGCCGAAGTATTGTATAGGAAGTGGTTCCCTTCAATATCGCTATCCGAAATTTCTTTCAATAGCAAGCCGTATGAAGCCGATCCCCAATTCTTTTCGAATTTGTTGTTGCGCATATTCACCCGCTTTGAAAACATGACGGCTACACCCGCACCATTATTTCTGAAGACATTTGTGAAGTAATTGTCGTCGTTACTAAACATAAAATGCAGACCGTACCTGATATTGTTTTCAGCTGTATTTCGCCATACAAGTGTATGTGTCACAAATTCAAAATATATGCCATCGCGATGTCCTTCAATATGGTTTCGTATAATTTGGAGTGAATCGCTTTTCCAGCTATGAATGCCATTGCCAATGGATTGCTCCTGAATGCCATGGGCCTCAATGTGATTGTGGCTGATTAGAATATTGGTGCTGTACTCTACATATACACCAAAGAAATTATCCACCAATTCATTGTTGGAAATTACAACAAAGGAGCTGTTGCGGATCTTAATACCACCCGGATCTTCCAGGACAGCAAAGCCCGAATGCTGAATACGTAAGCCCGATATTGTAATATGGGAACCCATGATAGTAAGTACTTCAAAGCGGTAATCGCCATCAAGCGTGGGCATGGAATCGCCAATAATGGTGAGTGGTTTATTGATAACAATATTGCCTTCTTTATACACGCCTTTGTGTATTATCAATGTGTCGCCCGGAAGGCTATTGATAAGCGCCTGTTTGATGTTGGTAAAAGGGTATATCGATTTACCAATATGCAGAATACGGCCTTGCGCCGTTTGCCACATGCATAAAGCCAAAAGAAAATATATGCTGCAAATTTTCATTATGGTTTTTTGTTATCCCAATTGGTAACGCTGGCTTGCAATGGTGCAGCGTAATGCTGTGCGGCTGATAGCGTGGCGAAAGCTGCTGTATTGCCTCCCATTGGGCTGCGCAGCGCTTCTGCCGTCACATAGTGTGCCTTTTCGGCCTGTATCCATTGGCCGGTAGCATTAAAGTCCTGTACCCACACAGAAAGTACTTCCAAATTGCCACGCGAAGATTTCAGGCATTCCAAATCGTCGTATTTAAAAACTCTTCCTTTGGTATTAATTATTTCACAGGCAAATCGCTCATCGGTAATAGTCATTTTGCAAGAGTTGCATTGATCCTGGTTTACAGCGATGGGCTCTGGTGAAGGATTTCCGCAACCTGCAGAGAGTAGTGCCATAGATAGCAATACGGTTATGGCGGAGGAAGAAGTTTTTGGTTTCCGAATGGTTAGTATGCTGGCTAGCAAAAGACTGATACCTGCTGCTATAAATAGCCAGCCTCCGATATCGGGAATGCTGTAAGCTCCAAAATTGAGCAATTGTTTAAAGCCTATTAAAGGTGGTTGGTAGGCCATGCCCGGCACCTTAATTGCGGCATTAGGATTTAGATTATGACCATAGGCATATTCCCATTGCCAAAAATCGTACATGGCGCCTATGCCAAACAATACAAAAAGTATTGTAGTTATCAGCAGCAAATTTTTGCGCCTTACCAGTGCAGCCAACGCACTCATTGTGGCAAAGAAGGCAATAATGTAGGGTAACACGGTAAACTCTACAAAATCATCTGCGTGCAAAGTACCCATGCCTATATAATGGTTTAAGCCATTGATGATATCTACATCGCCCGATAATTTGTTAGGGTATATCAGCAAAGCAAGGCCTTCGGGGTATTGCGGCGCATCAAGTTCAATACGCCACAGCGGTACAAAAATTGAAACGGCAAGGGCAACAGCAGCCAGTACACAAAGCGCTACTGCTACTGGTGAAAGTTTGTTATTTGCCATAATACAAGAGTTAATAAAAAAAGGAACAGTGAGCCTGAAAGCCACCCTGTTCCTTTTTGTATAAAAAATAGCTTATTGTCCTGAGGTGGTAGTCGGTTTGGCTACATTGGTGCCTACGCTAAAACTTAAGGGTACACTGCTGCCGGCGGGTGATACCCGTACATATCCCTGCATTTCCTGATGCAGCGCGCTGCAAAAGTCCGTACAATAAATAGGGAACATACCCACTCTGTCTGGTATCCATTTAAGCGTGGTTGTTTCTCCCGGCATTATCAGCAGTTCTGCATTTATTGCTCCCTTTACGGCAAAGCCATGCGGTACATCCCAATCCTGTTCCAGATTAGTTACATGAAAATATACTTCGTCGCCAAGTCTGACACCCTCTATGTTATCCGGCGCCAGATGTGATCGGATAGCAGTCATGTACACATGTACTTTATTGCCTTCCCGAACTACCTTGGCATCGGCTTCGCTCTTTGTAGCGTAAGCATGTTTATTATCTTCTATTTTGAATAGTTTCAGTTGGCCGTTGTTTTTAATCAAATCAGCAGGAACAGCTTGTGCATAGTGTGGTTCGCCTATGGTAGGGAAGTCCAAAATCATTTGCATTTTGTCACCACTAATATCATAAAGCTGTGCACTTTGCGATAATTCAGGCCCGGTGGGCAGATAGCGGTCTTTGGTAATTTTATTATAGGCAATAAGGTATTTGCCGTATGGCTTCTTGGTATTACCACCAGGAACACAAATATGACCTACAGAATAGTAGGTAGGTACACGATCAACTACTTCCAAATCACTAAGCCTCCATTTTACCACTTCTGATGAAACAAACATGGAAGTATATGCATTGCCGTTACCATCAAATTCAGTGTGCAAAGGGCCAAGTCCGGGCTTTTTCACCTCGCCTTGCAGCGCTGCTTCATACTTCACAATAGGAATGCCTTCGTAATCGCCATCAAATGATTTATTGGCTATAGCTTGTTGCAATTTGGTAAAACTGAAAACCGGAATTAACGCGGCAAGTTTGCCACTGCCTACTATATATTCTCCGGTAGGATCCACATCACATCCATGGGGCGATTTGGGGCAGGGAATAAAGTAGCAGATATCTTTCAACTCAGTTACATCCAAAACTGTTACTTCTTTTCTTATGGTACTTGTTGCCGTGTGCGTGCCCTCGTCATATTGATTGTGGGCATAACTAACCGATACTTTTTTTCCTTTGCCTGCTTTCAGGTATTCTTCGGCTTTTTTCCAGTTTACAGCCATTATAAAGTCTTTGTCGCGTTGCGATGCATTTACTTCAAGCAGCGTATTGGCCTGTTCAGTATTATAGCAGCTGAAGAAAAACCATCCATGCGATTTTTCTTTGCCACATCGTGCCAAATCAAAATTGACTCCTGGTGTTTTCAATTGAAAAGCAATATCCATTGCGCCACTCTCTTTATTTACACTTATAAAACTTATATGGCCCTTAAAATTGTCTTTGTAACTATTAATAGGCACATCACCATTTACATTATCCGGCGGTACACTAAATCTTGTGCCGGCTACAACATATTCTGAATTTTCTGTTGAGTAGGGCGAACTATGATTACCGGCGCTGTTTGGCAATTCAATTATTTCGGCAGTACGAAATGTCTTCAGGTCAATTCTCGCCAATCGCGGCGTGTTGTTGCCATTTACAAAAACCCACCTGCCGTCAGGTGCTCCATTAGTCATCGACATCTCTACGTGGTGCAGATCGTCCCAGGGTACGGATCCATGCGAGGTATTCAGCATTGGTTTTGTTTCTTCGCTATAGCCATATCCTTTTTCCGGGTCAACAGAAAACACCGGGATCACGCGAAGTAATCTGCCGCTGGGTAGTCCATATACACTTAGTTGCCCGCTAAAGCCCCCGGATACAAAATTGTAAAACAGGTCGTGCTGTCCGGGAGGTACATAGGCTTTGGCAGCAGCATCGCCACTTACAGCGCTGGCTGCGTTTTTAGGTTTGCAAGCCTGCAAACTGAGGCTTGCAATGGCCATCATCGTGATAGCCGGAAGCATTAATATTCGTAAGCCTTTCATGATTGTATTTTTTGTGGGTTATTAATTAATTATTGCGCGCCATCATTTTTGCGCATAAATTCCAGGACCTGTCTGGCATCTTCATCAGATAAATTCTGATTGGGCATGCGCACCAGACAAAGCTCTAACTGTGCCTGCACCTCGGGGTCCTTATCAATCATGGGATCGGGATTGGTAATAAAGTTCATAATCCAAACCGGGGTTCTTCTTTGGGTTACATCTTTCCAGCCGGGCCCAACGAGCCGCTCATTTGTAGCCTTGTGGCAACTAAAGCATTTTGTACCTGCAATAGCTTCACCTTTTGTAGCCATGGCAGCATCTAATCCGCTAATGGTGAGATTTGATTCATTGAATTTTCCTTCTCCACGATGTGGATCATAGCTATCAGCCGTTTTTGTATCCGGGGGCGCGGAGGTTGATGCTGTATTTGCAGCGCTATCAGCGTTTCCGCCACAGGACGCTAAGGCCAGCGATATAGCAATAGCTATAGCAATGGGTTGCATTGTTTTCATGTACGATTGTTTTTAATGCGCACAAAACTATCGGCCTGTATATGGGCTGATTATGATTGCAATCATGTTGGTAAAATGGTAATTGAAAGGCTGAAGAGCGTTGAGCGCCTATTAGCCGATAGCGTATGCAATGGCAATTGGCATGTCTGCCCATGAAACTATTGCAGCCGGATATTTTCAGCAACTAAGCAAAAAGCAATGCATACTTCATTAGGTATTTCGATGCTACATCTGCAAATTTGCCCTGCATGCTTACTGTTCGTTACATATCATCGCAGCAGATAGAAAAAGATAAATGGAATACCTGCGTAGCAAATGCGCCTAATGGATTGGTATATGCATGCACTGATTTTTTAGATCATCTGTCCGATTATTGGATGGGTGCTGTGGTAGGTAATTATGAAGCGGTGTTTCCCATTCCTTATCGCCGCAAAATGGGTATTCGCTATGTGTGCATGCCTGCATTCAGTCAGCAAATGGGTTTGTTTGGTCCCGAAGCATTAATGGAGCCATACCTCAGTGAAATATTAAAACATATTGCACTTAATTATCGCCTTGCCGATATGATGCTAAACTTTGGTAACGTACACAAAACTTCGCATCGACTGCACCTTAACCTTACATTGCCATTGCAGGATGGGTACGCTGCTATGGCTAAAAACTTCAAACAGGATTTGCAAAAAAATCTTACCCGAGCCGCAAAATTTGACATGGTGTATGAGGCTACAGATGACCTTGAAAAAGTAATTGCTTTATACCATACGCACTACGGTCAGCGCATGGGCATGCGCAATCAGGATTACCGCCAATTGCTGCAATTAGCCAACAGTTGGCATAGCAAAGGCCGGTGTTTTGCACGCATCATTCGCGGCAAGCAGGAACAAGACTGGCATGCCTGTGCATTGTTTTTACGCGACGATAAGAGAATCTACAATCTTGCCAATACAACTTTACCCAATGGCCGTACCATTGAAGCCAACCATGTGCTGCTACACGAATTGATAAAAGAATTTGCCGGACAACGGCTATGGCTTGATTTTGAAGGCAGCGATCTACCCGGTATTGCGCGTTTCTACCGCAAGTTTGGCCCGCAGGAAGAATGGTACTACGAATGGAAAAGCAACCGGCTGCCCGCTGTTATGCGGTGGTGGAAGCGCTGATGCGCTGCAATAATATTTGTTCAGCCAGCATCAGATCAACCGGTGTAGTAATTTTTATGTTGGTGTCTTCGCCTTCCATCAAATGAATATCAATGCCATAGCTTTCAACCACGGTGGCTTCGTCGGTAAACTTTTCTTTGAACTCAATATGCTGCATAGCAGGCAGCAAAATCTTGCTGTGAAAAGTTTGTGGCGTTTGAATAGCGCGGATAATGGTACGGTCTACAATTTCGCTACCGGTTTCGGTAAGTTTTCGCAGGCTGTTGCTAATGGGTACCGCAGGAATGGCGCTGCCATTGAGTTTGGCCGAGTCGTAGCAATATTGAATAAGTTGTGGGGTAACCAAACAACGCACCCCATCGTGTACAAAAATGATGCTGTCGCCATCAATATGCGC
>JAHEMO010000356.1 GCA_024643625.1 Chitinophagaceae bacterium | reverse complement strand
TACAGGGTGCTGTAATCAAAGCAGGGTACTTTTTGCTGAAAATACTTACCGGGATGCTTATGTAGTAGTATTTCGTCGAATCCGAACTGCTGGCCAAATTCGGTAAAGCGCGCTTTACCCAACAACTTCTTGAGCACCCTTACTTGCTGTGCCCGGGGATCGCCCGCACTGCGGCTCATGCTTTTTTTAATGGTTTCAGGAATCTTAATGCTGATTAGGCTCATTGGCAATTAGGCGAGTAGCGGGCAAAATAATAGTATAGCTGCTAAAGTAGTGGAAAGCCAACTACCGAAGGTCAATATGAAACAAATGGAATGTGGAACAGCGTGAGCAGGTCATTTCTCCGTAAATTTCCTTTAAAGGCTGCAAATACCGACATCCTAATCCCCGGCTATCAAACCCAAATGGGGTAGCTGCTCCGGGAAACAAACTGCCATTTTATTCACTTGGCTGTTCGGCTATCCTGATTTCCTGCGTCTTACAAACTGGCCTTCATGCTTGTCGACAGCTTATATTGAGCACACTGGCTCTTGTGTGCTACTGGTGCATCCATGCAGTATTTTTTTCCTGATGCCATCCTACGGGCATTCATTTCTGAAGCCTACCTATTAGTTCGATTTACGCATGCGCAATATGGTAAATGATCGGGGTTGTGCTATAAAAAGCGGTTGTTTTCCGGTAAGTGTAATAGTAGATTCTACCGGCACTACGGTAGTTGGATTATCGAGCGTATTCATAGCATTTAAGTCATCGTTTTGTAATAACATCTGTTTTACGGTAGGATTCATTCTACCCCAACCCTCCAGTTGTAATGCAATTGTTTGCGCAGTGGGCAGTGCATTTACAATCTTTATCAGCAGTTCATTGGCTCTCTCGTCAATAACCGCTGAAGCATAAAGGCTATCCTGCCCTGCTACTGCCTTGCCCAGCATGGTTATGGATACTACTTTGGTGCCTTTGTACAAGGAATACATTTTCTGCACCTGGTAGTCGGTCGTACCAACACTACGCAGGTTATCAACCCAAATCAAATCGGGGGTCCATTGCCAACCATCAACATGCGCAAAAAGTGGTGCATAGCTGGCCATGGTTACTACCCCTGCATTACGTTCCAATCCGGTGAGGAAGGCAGCTTCGCTTAACGCCGTCAACCAGTTATTGCGGTCCCTAATCGTAGCAGTTTTATCACTATGCGCAGCATATTCACCGGCAAATATTTTCGTCCCATTGCGAGGGTAGTTATCATATCGATTGGCATGCTGAAAAAACCAATCGGGACGGCGATAATAATGTTCGTCAATCACATCGGCACCCATATCACGCAAGCCATTATTCAACAGGTCAAACCTTTCACCGTCGGGGTCGGTGCCGGAACTTGATACCAATTGAATAGCAGGATATTTTGTTTTAATTGCTTTTTGAAATGCGGCAAAACGTTCGAGATATTGCGGACCCCAGTTTTCATTTCCAATGCCTAAATACTGCAAATGAAATGGTGCCGGATGTCCCATATCGGCACGAACCTTTCCCCATGTAGTAGTAATGTCACCGTTGGCAAATTCCACAAGGTCCAATGCATCCTGTACATAGGGATCCAACTGCTCCATTGGCACAAGTTCAGCTGTATTGTACTGGCAGGCCATTCCGCAATTCAATATGGGTAATGCCGTGGCCCCAATATCTTCTGCCAACTGAAAATATTCGAAAAACCCAAGGCCAAAAGTTTGAAAATAATCGGGTGTGAGGCGATGCGAAAACTCAACATTCCATCGGTTCATCTTGAGTTCGCGCTCTTCAATCGGGCCAATTGTTTTTTTCCATTGGTACCGATTGGATAAATCGATTCCCTCAACAATACAGCCACCCGGAAAGCGCAGAAAGCCGGGCTTCATATCTGCCAGCAACTGAATCATATCTGCACGCATGCCACCGGGCCGGCCTTTCCAGGTGTCCGAAGGAAACAGGGAGATCATATCAAGGTCAAGTGTACCGGAACCCGAAAATTCAATTTTAAACTGGGTTTTAGCATCGGTAGCCGTAGCCGTAAAACTTGCGTTGGCTTTATGCCAGTCATTACCGGATGCTGCGGGGGTTACCGTCGTTTTGCCAATTTCTTTGCCGGCCGCATCAATCAAGCTGATATGCATCACCACTCCTGCCGACGTCTGCCTGTACATACAGCTAAAATCATAACGCAGACCTTGCCTGATCCCCATGCCGCGAAATCCTTCATTGGTGATGCTTAGCACACCGGGCGGATTATTATTCAATTTAAAACGTATGAAACGGGGGTTTGCAGCATGCGCATCCTGCCGGTTTAATACACGCACTGCACCTTCATTGAAAGGCTTCTGTTCCACCTTCCAACCCATCAATGGCTTTGCAAATTCAAAGGATCTGTTTTTGATCAGCTCAGCATAAATGCCGCCATCGGCACCGAAATTAATATCTTCAAAAAACACACCGTACATGGTAGGCTGCACATCCGCAATTGGCTCAGCAGCATGTATGGTAAGTACTTTATTTCCTTGTGCCAATGCTGTGTTTACCAGTAACAACCCCATGCATGCTGCCAGTAATGTGCTATTAGTTTTCATCATCTTCGGCAATTTACAGGTTTCTATTTCCATGTATGTAACCGGCATATTCCGGTGCTGCGTTTTACCATGTTTACCCGCATCATATTTTGCATCACCCTCACGAAGTTATTATACCAAATATCTGTTGCAAGAAATTTATCGCCGGCTGCTGTATAATTTGGTATCCACTGTACTTGTCTGCCATTACCAAAATGCAGGATGAGTGTTGGTGCTGTGTAGCCACAAGTACCGCATTTCCTTATGGGTCAGAAGCGTAATGGTTTGTGCATCATTATCCGGCATGCAATAACAATTGAGGGAGGCTGATTTCCATCAAGAGGAAAAGAAGCCTTTGTCATGAAGCAGCAAATCGAGAGCTGCGAAAAAATTGTTTTGCCTATTTTTCGGCAGCAAAATACTCGTGAATGGTTGCCCGTACTTTATATACCGTGCTTAGTACTT
>JAHEMO010000355.1 GCA_024643625.1 Chitinophagaceae bacterium | reverse complement strand
TAGTTATCCAGGGTTTGCTGCCAGCCATAAACAGGTCCCTGGCTGCCCACAAAAATCAGGGAGTCGCTTTTCCAGTACGGTTGCATAAAAGCATCGAGGTCGCCTCGGTTCCAGGCCTGTTGTTGAAAATCCATAACCTTCCTTATTTTTTGCTCAAGGCTTTGCTGCTGCGCGAATGATGTGCTGCAGAACAATACCAAAGGCATGAGCAGCAGGAGAAAGGGTTTGCCAGAAAATGTTTTCATAACTATTGCTTTATGTTTTTTTCAATACTTCAAACATAGCCATTTATTGCAGTGGCTTTTCTTTGCTCTTCACAGCTCATTTGCTGCGTTTGCATTGGGATAGGGAGGGCGCTGTACATGTTGGATGCTGGTATAGGTTATGATGTATGGGTTGCTGATTAGCAATCTTCTGTCAATCAACTCAAGCAGCTTGATTCAAGGTGATGTTTGCAAAAAACTTTCTAGTAATTTGAGTAGTGGCAAAGGCTTAAAGATTGTAGACCTTCGCTGCTATGCGAAAGGTTTGGCAATGCGCCTCTGTTATAATACGAACATCCTCACTATACCCGCCACCCATAGCAACCACGCAGGGAATGGCTTGCTTGTAACAGGCAGTAAAAACCATCTCGTCCCGGCGGCGGCAGCCTTCCATGCTTAGTTTTAATTTGCCAAATCTGTCCGTGGCTAAAACATCCACACCGCTGAGAAAGAATACAAGATTTGGTTTTACTTTTTGCAATAGCGTATGCAGATGCTGCGCCAATAATTGTAGGTAAGGTTCATCGGTTATACCATCAGGAAGGGGTATATCCAAATCGCTTTGCTCTTTATGAAAAGGATAGTTGTGACCACCATGCATACTGAAAGTAAATACCCTTGGCTCTCGGGAAAACAAGCTTGCCGTACCATTGCCCTGATGTACATCAAGGTCAACAATTAATATACTGTCAGCGAGTTGCTCATGCAATAAATAGTTGGCTGCTACGGCCATATCATTCAGCAGGCAGAAGCCTTCACCACGGTTGGCAAACGCATGGTGCGTGCCACCGGCTACATTAAGTGCTACGCCGTGATGCAGGGCATAATGGCAACAGTCAATAGTGCCTTGTGTAATCATCAGCTCACGACGCACCAATTGTTCGGAAAGCGGAAAGCCAATGCGTCTTACGTGCTGCTTATCTAATCGAAGTTGCAGCAGGTCGTCAACGTACTGCCGTTGGTGCGTAAGTAATATAGTATCGAGGGGGCAGGGCGCGGGGGAGAAAATTTGTGCCGGTTCAATGCTTCCTTCATGCAGCAATTGCGCTGGTATCAGCTCGTATTTAAGCATGGGAAAACGATGGCCTTCCGGCAAGGGATGAGCATATACGGGGTTGTAGGCTATGCGCAGCATAATAATTTATAAGCGTATGAGCTTTTCGGCAGTAATAGCAAATACGGTATCTTTTTTCTTAGGCTTTATGGGGTGTGTTCCTGTAAATAATCCAAACGCCGGCAACACGCAAAGGTTTTCGCCAAAATAAAAACAAGGTAATCGTAAGCTTTGCCGCGCCATACCGGCAATGCTTATGCCGGGATGAATATGTCCACAGATGGTGGGCATTCCTGCTTTATTATCTGCAGGGTCGTGGGTAAAGGCAATCCCGTTTTCGGTATATGCATCTTTTACATCAATGCCTGCTTCTGTATACCAGGCTTCTGGTAAAATATCGTGGTTTCCTTTTACTAATAATATTTGAAGTGCAGGCAGATCCTGCCGCCAACGCAAAAATAAATCGAGTTCTTTATTGGCAGTGCTGTGTACGAGATCGCCAACTATTAACAGCCGCTGCGGTTGGCATTGCTGCAGGCCGGCAAATAGTCGCATCAAATCCTGCCTGAACATTTGTTGCGGCACTGCTAATCCACTTTTTCTAAAGTGACCACTTTTACCTAAATGCAAATCGCTTGCTATTAAGGTTCGGGTTTCTTCCCAATACATCATTTTATGATGGTGCAGCCAAAAGGATTGTGTATGCCAATGATGTTGGGTAAGCATAATAGAATTGAGGTAGAATTATAGCGTTGCTGATTTCATGGCGAGTTAAAAATGCTTATACATTGCTCAATTGTGTGGCCATTCGTTTAATGCGTTCTTCCAGTTTTTCTGATGATAAATTATTTCGGTTAAGGCCGTCAACAATAATGGGAAAACTCAATGGCGTAAGCTGTTTAGGATGATTAATGATGATGCGGCTTTTTGCAATGCGCTGCAGCGCCATGCGTAACCTTACTTCTTCCATTTGCTCCCGAAACACTTCGTTGTAGGCCTGGCGCAGCAATAAATTATCGGCATCAAATTCTGCAAATACTTTAAACAGCAGCGAGGAGGAAGATTGCAGATGTTTTGCCTTTCGTCTTTCACCGGGAAGCGTTTGTGCCACCAATCCACCTATAACAGCAATATCCCTGAATTTTCGTTTGGCCATTTCTACCTGATTAATACTTTGCTGCATATGCTCCAGCAGGTTGTGGGTGCTGAATAGTTCCTGCACATTATCGTTATGTAGTGGTATCGGCTGATCACTTAGTAATTCAAATCCATAATCGTTCATGGCAATGCTAAAAGTAATGGGCGTGAGTCTGCCAAGCCGCCATGCCAGTATAGCGCTCATAGCTTCATGCACTTGCCTGCCTTCGAAGGGATACACCATCAAATGATAACCATCTTTATCGGTAAGATGCTCTATCAATAATTCATCACTGGTTGGCACGTTGCTCAATTCATTTTGCAATACAAATAGCGGTCTTAACGCTTTCAGTTCTTCCGGAAATGCATCTGCATTGGCTTCGCCTTTGGCAATAGCTGCTGCAAGGTCAAAGGTCTCTCGTAATACTTTACCGAGGTTGGCCGTAAGACTCATGCGGCCTCCCATCCAACTGGGAACAATTGATTTTTTGCTATTGCTTTTACGCACCAGCACTGTCATATCTTTTATTTGAATAAGTTCAAGGTTACGACCGGCTAAAGTGAATACGTCGCCCTGATCGAGCCGGCTTACAAACCATTCTTC
>JAHEMO010000097.1 GCA_024643625.1 Chitinophagaceae bacterium | reverse complement strand
AGTTGGTACGCGAAGCAGGTATAAAACTGCAGGTAGGCCATGTGGAGCGTTTCAATCCGGCATTCTTAGCCGCACTTGATGTGGTGAACCAACCCATGTTTATTGAAGTGCATCGGCTGGCACAATTTAACCCTAGAGGCACAGAGGTGAGTGTTATTCTGGACCTAATGATTCACGACCTTGATATTGTATTGAGTTTGGTAAAAAGCCCGGTAAAAAACATCTACGCCAGTGGTGTGGCCGTTATGACTGATACACCCGACATTGCCAACGTTCGTATAGAGTTTAATAACGGCTGTGTAGCCAATCTTACCAGTAGCAGGATTAGCATGAAGAAGATGCGCAAAGTGCGCCTTTTTCAGAAGGATGCCTATATCGGTATTGATTTTCTTACCCGTAAAACGGAGATTATCAAGATTAAGGAACCTGGCGATAAAAATGTTTTTGCTTTTGATTTGGATACGCCAAAAGGAACCAGAACCATTGCCATTGCCAACCCTGACATTAAAGACAATAATGCTATCCTGATGGAATTGCAGGCCTTCACCAAAAGCATTTTGCAAAACAAACCAACGGCTGTATCGGAAATAGATGGCTTTTTGGCCATGGATGTTGCAGATCAGATACTGGAAAAAATTTCGAATACAACGGTGCTACAATGACGTTGTGTAACGCGGTATGAAAAAACCGATTAAAAACTATACCTACCTCTTAAGCGATCTGATTGCCAGTTTGCTGGCATGGCTTATTTTCTATTTTATACGGAGGCAAATTTTATATGGCGAGTTTATTGCCAATGAAGCTTTTCAGGTAGGTTTATTTTGGATTAGCGTGGTATTGATTCCCTTATTCTGGATAGCGCTTTATACCATAGCAGGCACTTACCAACACAACCTTTACGAGCGATCGAGGCTAAATGAAATTACCCAATGCTTTATTTGGAGCATGATTGGCAGCCTGATAGTGTTCTTTATCTTTTTGATTGACGATATACAGGACAGCTTTCATTTCGCCTACTATTATAAAGGTTTTTTCACGCTTTTCATTTGCCAGTTTGTGCTGGTAACCTTTGGCCGCTTTGTAATACTGGCACGGGTTAGGCGACACCTGCAGGATGGCTTATATGGTTTTAATATCCTTATAGCGGGCAACAAAAAGCAGGCATCAGGTGCATTGAAGGATATTGAAAAAGTTGCTGCTGTAAAAGGCTGGCGGGTAGCCGGCTATGTAACAGAAGAAGCCAAACCCAAAATGAATGGCGCGGCCCTGTTTCACCAATACAAGCATGTAGGCACCATTTCCGACATCGATAACATTCTCGCGGGTCATAAGATTGACAAACTGGTGGTGGCCCTTGAACCGGCGGAAAAGGACGCTGCTAACGCACTGGTAGCCCGTGCCATTGAGCACGATGTAGACATATTGCTGATGCCCGATATGCAGGACATAGTAAGTGGCTCAGTTCGCAACAGCGATGTAATGCAGGGACAATTTATTGTGCTCGATTCGGACCCCATGACCAACTGGCAACAAAACGTAAAACGCCTGATGGATGTGGCATTTGCCATTATTGGGTGCGCACTGCTTTGGCCGATAATGCTGTATGCTGCTTACAGGGTTAGCCGTTCGGGAACCGGGGGCATCATTTACAGGCAGGAGCGCATCGGATTTAAAGGCAAGTTATTTACCATTTACAAATTCAGAAGCATGCGTGCCGATGCTGAAAAAGATGGACCGGCATTGAGCGGTGACCATGATAGTCGCGTAACCCCATGGGGACGCATTATGCGTAAATGGCGCATTGACGAATTACCACAATTGTGGAATATTCTCAAAGGCGATATGAGTACCGTTGGTCCAAGACCTGAGCGTCCTTTTTTTGCTGAACAAATCAAAAAACAAAATCCATACTTCAAATATCTGTTGCGTGTAAAGCCGGGCCTCACCAGTCTTGGTATGGTACAATTTGGCTACGCTTCTCATGTTGATGAAATGCTGGAAAGAATGAAGTATGATTTATTGTATGTAGAAAATGCTTCAATTGCGCTCGACTTAAAAATCATGCTTTTTACCTTGCGCATTATTTTTTTAGGCACCGGAAAATAATTATTACCCATATCCAAATAAATATATTTCGTGAAACTGCAGTTCAGGAGTTTTGAATTACCCTTTGAGTATCCTTTCACTATAAGCAAAGGCACTAAAACGCATCAGCCTACTACAATTGTCGCGCTATCGCATTTCGGGCTTACAGGGTACGGCGAAGCACCTTCCATTAGCTATTACAATACTTCTATTACACAACTTGAGGCAGTACTACAGGCTAAAAAAATGTTTATTGAAAAATTTGCCTTTACCGGGCCGGAACGCTATTGGCATTACCTGCATCACTTGCTGCCCAATAACCCCTTTGTAGTTTGTGCCCTCGATATAGCAGCCTGGGATTTGTACGGAAAAATGAAAGGGCAACCCCTCTATAAACTTTGGCCTGAAAGCAGCAACCCACTGCCGTTATGCGACTACACCATTGGCATTGATACTATAGAAACAATGGTGGCAAAAATGAAGGCAAAGCCATGGCCTATTTACAAAATAAAGCTTGGCACACCCGACGATATTGCCATCATTAAAACGCTGCGCCTGCATACAGATGCGGTTATTCGGATTGATGCTAATGCCGCGTGGACAGTTGACGAAGCCATGGAACGCATTGCAGCCTTTGCGTCGCTCAATATTGAATTTATTGAGCAACCCCTTGCCAAAGACGACTGGGAAGGGATGAAAATATTGTATGCCAAAAGTCCAATTCCATTAGTGGCAGACGAAAGCTGTGTTACCGAAGCAGATGTTGCCAAATGTCACCATCATTTTCATGGCATAAATATTAAACTCACTAAATGCAGTGGCATTACGCCGGCCTTACGCATGATACAAGATGCCCGAAGCAGGCAAATGAAAGTAATGGTGGGCAGCATGAATGAATGCACCATTGGCAGTGCTGCTATTGCTCATTTACTACCCCAAATTGATTTTGTAGATATGGATGGCCCCTTGTTGCTAAAAGAAGATTTGGCTACCGGATTGCATTATGATCAGGGGCATATAACGCTTCCCTCTTCACCCGGCCTTGGTATCAATGTCCATCAACATCTTTTTGATTTATGAAGTATTTTTTCATCATCTCTTTTTTGCTAATGGTTGCGGCAGGCGCCATGGCTCAACCCAAAATAGGCCTGACACTTAGTGGCGGCGGCGCAAAAGGTCTTGCGCATATCGGTGTATTAAAAGCTATTGATTCAGCAGGCCTTAAAATTGATTACCTCACCGGTACCAGCATGGGCAGCATTATTGGTGGGCTTTATGCTGCGGGGTACAGCGGCGATAGCATTGAAAGTTTGGCAAGGGATATTGATTGGTCAACCGTGTTATCCAACAATATTTCCATGCGAAATTATATTATGGAGGAAAAAAGTGAATACCAAAAATATGCGGTGGAATTACCAATTGTAAAGGGCAAACCCAAACTGCCGGTGGGTATTCTGGAAAGTCAGGAACTCTGGCTAAAACTTGAGGATATATTTTTTCCCGTTCATACCATTACTGATTTTGATAAGCTTTCCATTCCGTTCCGATGTATTGCTACAGACCTTGCTACCGGAGAAGCCACGGTAATTTCGCATGGCAGTTTATATAAAGCAATCCGTGCCAGCATGGCTATACCCGGTGTATTTTCTTCGGTAAGTATGAATGGAACCAGCTATGTAGATGGTGGAGTGGTGCGCAATTTTCCGGTGAAAGATGTGAAGGCCATGGGGGCTACTTATACCATTGGTGTAAGCGTTAGTGCTCCGCTGAAAGAAATATCAGATTTGGACAATGCTGCAAAAATATTATCACAGGTAATCTTTTTGGGTGAAAGCGTTGACAGAAATGAGGAAGTACCGCTCTGCAACAAATTTTACGAAGTGCCGATGGGCGAATTTGGCGCCGGTGATTTTGATCAGGCAGCAGAAATAATTGAATTGGGGATGGCTTATGGCAGAACCTTGTATCCACAGTTTAAACAACTTGCCGATAGCTTAGCCGCCATAAACGGCAATAAAGGATTTGTAAAAAACCGGATTCCTGATGTACAGGATTACAGGATTGATGCAATAGATATTGATGGTCTTGCGCCTAAAGAAAAAAGCTTTTTTAGGGAGCAAATTCAATTGGGTGATTCCTTGCGGCGGTTTACCTCACGGCAACTTGCAGAGGCCACGCGCAATGCATTTGCGTTTCGCACCTATTCGGCTATTACATACGATATTCAACAAAACAGCAGTGGTACCAATACCCTTTCTTTCCACGTAAAAAAGGAACCTAAGTTTACCATAAAAGGCGGCATTAACTATAATACGTTTAATGGCTTTTTGCTGCAAGGCAATGTAACAGCACGCAACTGGCTAACCCCCTACTCCCGCACCATGTTAACCATTGGTGCCGGCGACAATTTGAGAGGACTGCTGGAACATTTGCAACTACTTAATCAAAAGGCAACCTGGAGTTACAGGGGTTCAATATACGCCGAGCATCAGGAACTTAATGACTATGAAGGAAACAAATCAAAAGCGCTATATCGTTTCAGGTATTACACTTTTGACAACCAATTTTTGAATAGCCGACGTCGCAAATGGTCGGCTGGACTTGGCGTACGGCTGGATATGGTTATTGCCAAACCCAAGACTTTCTCAGGACTATATGTGGAGGGAAAAAATACTTTTCTGAATCTTTACGCTGCTGCCAATTACAATTCGTTCGAACGCCCGCAGTATCCACGTAAAGGCCTTAAGATGGATTATCAATTTGCCTATGTAGCAGCTGCATCACCTAAATTTAAAGTGTTCGAAAACGGCAACCTGATAGGTGATCAGGACAATTTTCCAATTGCAGCTGCTAATTATTTTCAGTCAAGATTTAATGCTCATCATGTGCTGCCCTTATCAGCGCATTGGGCATTGGAAACCAAACTACAGTCGAGCTTCAATTTAAAATCGAAAGCGGTATTACTGAACGAATTTTATATTGGTGGCGTTACAAAAACCTACCGCAACCAGATAACATTTGTTGGTGCCCGCGAAGCCCAGTTCAGTTCGCAAAGCACAGCCGTAGGTTCGGCAGCGTTTAGATTTAACCCTACAGGCGAACTATATCTTACCGCCACTTACAATGCACTTTTGTATGATTTTATTGGTAGCGGACTAAGTAGCCAATTTGTGCATGGCGCTGGCATTACCGCGGCGTACAATATGGTACTTGGGCCACTTGAATTCACAGCCATGTGGAACAGTGAAACCAAAACAGTTGGCGGTTATATTAACCTGGGCTTTCCATTCCGATAAGCCAATAATCACTTGCGAAACCGGCTTTGCAATTTTGATAATGCATCCTCCATTGACGACGGTTGATCTGATGGCGTTGCCTTATTTTTTTCCTTTGATCGTGATGCTGTTGATGAAGCAGATGGTTGCGCTTGCTTGATGCTTAAACCAATACGATTGCGTTGCTTATCTACCTGCAAGACCATCACTTGTACTTCATCACCCAACTTAAGTACAGCTGCGGGATCGCTGATATACTTGTTTGCAATTTCGCTCACATGCACTAATCCATCCTGCTTTATACCTATATCCACAAAGGCACCAAATTTTGTAAGGTTGGTCACCTTTCCCGGTACAATCATGCCGGTATATAAATCATCGACGGTATAAATTTCTGCGAAGCGAAAATCTGATAATGGCGAACGCGGATCCATGCCGGGTTTCTTCAATTCCCTGAGTATATCCTGCAGCGCAAGACGCCCAACGCTATCGGCCGCCACCTCCGGCTTCAATTGCGCTACCAATGATTCATTACCAATAACCTGTGTTATCTCAACCCCAAGATTTTTTACCATCTTTTCAACTACCGCATATTGCTCCGGATGAACGCCACTGGCATCAAGTGGATTCTTAGCCTGCGGTATGCGCAGGAAGCCCGCACATTGTTCAAAAGCTTTATCACCAAGGCGTGGCACCTGCATCAGTTGTTGTCGTGTACTAAAGGGTCCATTTGCTTTTCGATAAGCCACAATATTGCGGGCGATGGTTTCACCAATACCACTTACATATTGTAGTAAGTTATAGGAGGCGGTATTAAGGTTTACGCCCACCTGATTCACACAACTCATTACTGTTTGATCCAGCTTTTCCTTCAACCGAACCTGATTTACATCGTGCTGATATTGCCCAACACCAATACTCTTGGCATCTATCTTCACCAGTTCCGCCAACGGATCCATCAACCGACGGCCAATACTCACTGCGCCTCTCACGGTAATATCCTCATGGGGAAATTCATCACGGGCCACTTCGCTGGCGCTGTAAATACTTGCACCATCTTCATTTACCAAATACACCGGCAACCCGGTTTGCAATTGACGAACCAACTTCTCTGTTTCCCTGCCTGCCGTACCATCACCCACAGCCATTACGTCAATGCGATAGTCGCTTATTAAATGCTGTATTTTTTGCAAAGCCTGTTGTTCCTGATGCAGGTAGATTACATCGTTGTGCAGCAGGTTACCCTGCTCATCAAGCACCACTGTTTTGCAGCCGGTACGGTATCCCGGGTCAATAGCAATCAGGCGTTTGCCTCCCAAAGGAGAGGCCAGTAATAATTGCCGCAGGTTATCGGCAAAAACGGCAATGGCTTCTTCATCGCATCGGGTTTTCAATTCCATGCGGCAATCAGACTCCATAGCAGGTTGCAGCAATCGCTTATAGCTATCGCGTAGTGCCTTTTCAAGATGTGGCGTAGTGGCATTTTGCTTTTTCACAAACCGCTTATGCAACAATTGCATTGCGCTTTCTTCATTGGGTTGTATGCCCATGCGTAATACGCCTTCCATAAATCCGCGAAATACAGCCATGGCCCTGTGTGAGGGTATGGTGGCAATAGATTCTTCAAAGCCAAAGTAATCCTTGTACTTGATACCGTCTTCTTCTTTGCCCGTCATAACACTGCTTTGCAAACTTGCCGATGCAGCATAAAGTTTACGCATAGCGGCACGCGTATCGGCATCTTCATTTACAATTTCAGCTATGATATCTCTTGCCCCCTGCAAGGCTTCATCTGCGGTAGGCACTTGTTCGTTTATATAATCTGCCGCTACTGTTTCCGGCACAATGGCATCCTGCGCCAATAGCTGCAGCGCAAGCGGTTCAAGTCCTTTATCCCTTGCCGCCTGTGCCTTGGTTTTGCGTTTTGGTTTGTAAGGCAGATACAAATCTTCCAAAGCCGACAATGTGGTACAGGCATCAATTTTAGCCTGCAACTCGTCGGTCATTTTTTCCTGATCAATAATGGCTTTTACAATAAATTCCTGCCGGTGTAAAAATTCCTTACGGGTTTCCGCGCCTTCCTTAATTGCCACTATCTGCACCTCATCAAGGTTGCCGGTGCTGTCTTTTCTGTATCGCGCAATAAAGGGGATAGTTGACCCCTGCTGCAATAGTGCTAACACAGCGTCAATTTGTTTTGCGCTAATATTCAATTGATGCGCTAAATATTCGGTGAGTTGCTTTGTCTGTTCTTCCATAATTATTTAAGGGTGGCGAAAGTAGGGTGCGACGATTGCAAACCGACTCCTGCCCCTTAGCGAAACTTTTCAACAGCAATTTTGGCAGGCTATTGCAACAATGACAAACGCCAACTTTATTACAGATCGCTAATTTTCCGGCAAAAGCAACAACTCGGGCTGCGCCAATGCTTCGGCGAGCAATAGATGGGTAACGAAAGCATTAGGCTTATGTATGCAAATTTGCTGCACGGCGGAGGCATAATTTTCAGGACGTGTTGCTGATATGATATTGCCTTTTGCTTCGCCATGCTCTACCCAATACAGCGCAAATAAATCATCAGCTTGCTCTGTTTTTCCCTGATGTACCAATACAAAGCTTGGAAACTGCGTATTGATTTCAGTTTCCAATTGGTGCATGGCCGCATTGTGATGTTGAAGCACTGTATCCTCAGGTAAGTTTACCTGTGCTGTTGCAAAAAACCAATCGGGATTGATATTAAATCGCGATGCCAATTGCCTGCCAACCCGGTATCCTTCACCCACAGATTTAAAGACAGCAAGAGCAGGCAATGTATGTTTATGCCGATTGAGTACGGCACGCTTTAACCCGCGTTGGTCAGTAATGGTGTACAATCCATAATGAAATTCCGGTCTTTTCTGGCTGCGGTTAAATCTTGGCCACAACCTCTTTATTTCCAGTTCTTCTAAAACGGAAGCATGCGTTTCGTTGGCACAAACGGTATAATCAATCTGGTAGATGCTTGTAAGCATATCCTGCTTGCGTTGCCCGGGTGTATTATTGCTAAAATGCTGTGCCACGCGGCGGCGTAGATTTTTGGCTTTTCCTACATACAGCACCTGTCCGGTTTCTGATTTAAAATAATAAATACCGGGCAAATAAGGCAGTCTGTCCAGTTGAGCGCTATCCAAATGTGTGGGCAGGTACATATGGCTATTGCGACCATGCAACATGGTGCGCAAATGCTGATGCCCTGTATCAATAGAACGTAGAATATCAAACAGTGCTGCAGTAGCTTCAGCATCGCCGGCTGCTCTATGCCTTGCATTATTTTGGATGCTGAAATAACGGGTGAGGCTACCCAAACCGTAACGTGGCAGTCCGGGTACTACCTTTCGGGCATACCGTACCGTACATAATTTCCGTGCCGTCAAGGCATAGCCGTTGTCCTGTAAGGCATGAAATAAAAATGAATAATCAAAATTTACATTATGTGCCACAAATACCCGGTCATGCAGCAGGTTGTAAATCTGGTCGGCTACTTGCGCAAAGGATGGTGCCGATGCCACCATACTGTTGGATATGCCGGTTAGCGCAGTAATATGCGCCGGTATAAAAACGCCCGGATTAATGAGCGAAACAAATTTCCCTTCAACCGTATTGCCATCGTGCAGCAGAATAGCAATTTCTGTGATACCATGCGCAGCAGCGCTTCCTCCCGTGGTTTCAATATCTACTATGGCATACATAACCCGGCAATTTAGCAACTGTAAGTGATAGCTGTTGTCGCCAAATCATTACAATTAATCTAATTGTAGGATTACAACTATTTTCATCCCTAAATTATTTCACGATGCGGATGCTACTAATAGGGGGAAACGGAACAATAGGCAAAGCGATTCACCGGGAATTTAGCAAAAGCCATGAGGTAATTGTAGCCGGCCGAACAAGGGGTGATATTCTTGCAGACATTAGCGATCCGGCATCGGTAGTGGCCATGTACGAAAAACTTGGTATGCTGGATGCAGTGGTTTGTGCCGCCGGCGAAACCCGTTGGGCACCCATGATTGATATGAGTGAGGACGACTACTATATCGGCATCAACAGAAAACTGATGGGGCAGGTTAATCTGGTTAGGCTGGGCATACCCTATTTAACCGATGGTGGCTCATTTACCCTTACCACCGGCATTTTGGGCGATGATCCGGTGAAACATACCACCGGTGCTGCTGTGGCTAATGGTGCTCTGCATAGTTTTACCAAAGCAGCGGCCATAGAATTGCCAAGAAGTCAACGTATTAATACCGTATCGCCGGGACTTGTGGCAGATGCTGCTGAAAGGTTGGGACATCTATTTCCCGGGTATTATGTAGTGAGTATGGAAGATGTGGTAAAGGGCTATAGCCGCGCAGTGTTTGGGCCCAATACGGGTGAGGTCATTCGCATTTACCGATAGCGGCAAATCAACTTTCCCATTCATCGAGCGCTTTGCGAACGCTTCCATGCTGCAGCAAGCGTTTTTTAGCTTCTGCATAATCTGTAATTCCCGATTTTTCCATCAGCATTTTTACGCCGCGATCCACCAGTTTATCATTGGTAAGCTGCATGTTTACCATCCGATTGTCTTCTACCCTTCCCATAAGTATCATTACTGATGTACTAATCATATTAAGCACCAGCTTTTGCGCGGTACCACTCTTCATACGCGTGCTGCCCGTCACAAATTCAGGACCCACAACTACTTCCACCGGAAAATCGGCAGCGGCACTTACGGGTGTATTAGGGTTGCAGGAAATACTCCCTGTTACAATGCCGTGCCTGCGGCATTCATTAAGCGCAGCAATCACATACGGCGTAGTGCCGGAGGCTGCAATACCAATAACAGCATCGGCGTCGGAGATATGGAAGCGTTGCAAATCTTTCCAGCCATCTTCGGTACTGTCTTCCGCATTTTCTACGGCCTTAAACATGGCACCCTCGCCCCCGGCTATTATACCTATTACCAAATTGTCGGGCACACCATAGGTTGGCGGACATTCGCTGGCATCAACCACACCCAATCTTCCGCTGGTACCGGCACCAATATAAAAAAGCCGGCCACCGCTCAGCATTTTGTCACCGACAGCCTCTACAAGCTTTTCAATTTGCGGTAGCGCAGCCTCTACTGCCAATGGTACTTTTTTATCTTCCGTATTAATATTGACCAGCAAATCACGGGCACTCATATGCTCGAGATGACGGTACTGCGAAGGCTGTTCAGTTATTCTAACAAAGGGTTTTTCCATATAATCAATAGGCCACCTTGGGCCTATGGTGTTTGAAGGTGATAGGGTATTAAGCCATTTACAGGTTCCTGTAAAATTTGTCCTAATTCCAGTTGCAGCGATTTGCACAAATCGGCCAATACATCTTTAAAATGCCAGGCTATACTACCCGTAAAATGAATGGGTTGCTGCCAGGTTTCGGGGTATTTAAACAGATGATGATGAAAGAAATCAATTAATCCATCCTCAATGATATTTTCAACCATATAGTGCCCTCTGTTCTCACTAAGAAATGGCGCAAAAGACGCCAGATAGCGATTGGGCCAGGGCTGCTTATACACATGATCTAAAATGGTGCGGTAATCCAATTTGTATTTGAGGTTGAATTTATGCATCAGGTCCTCATCAAATGTGCTATAGATGAAGTATTGCAATACTTTCCTCCCCAGGTAGGCCCCACTACCCTCGTCGCCCAAAATGAAGCCCGGTGCGGGATTATTGCGAATGATGTTGTTGCCATCAAACACGCCACTATTGCTTCCCGTGCCTAAAATGCAGGCAACGCCTTTGCTACGACCACAAAGAGCGCGGGCTGCCGCCATCAAATCGCTTTGCACTTCTATATGTTCAGCGGTTTTGAAGCCCTTTGTCAGTCCATCCTTTACTAATTGTTGATTTTCAGGAGAGGCACATCCTGTACCATAAAAATGAATGGCCTCTATAGTCACAGCAGGCATGCGGGACACCAATTTCTCCTTTACCAATTGGGCAATTTGTGTAGCACTAAAGAAATAAGGGCTTATTCCCTCGGTTTGCATGCGGTTGGTATCGCCGCCCTGACAAAAAATCCAGGTGGTTTTGGTAGCCCCGCTATCTGCAATTATAATCATGGAGGTTGTTTGG
>JAHEMO010000354.1 GCA_024643625.1 Chitinophagaceae bacterium | reverse complement strand
CTGCAGCGCATCTACGAAACCAAACTAAAACAACTGAACAAACTGCTGGCCAATATGCACCCCGACCTGCAATACGATTACCAGCGGCAATTGGAAGCGGCTATTGCCGGCGGCGTATAGTAAATTTGGTAGTCGCTCCATTGCATGATGTCGCTTCTGTCGTACCATGCGCTTTAATAGCGTTAGACTGCCTAATTCCCAATAACATAATTTTTACAACATAAGATTGTCAGTATGGTAACGCTTGATAAAATGTAAACAGTTAACGAAGGCGGATAAATCCGTAATTGTAAGGCTCACCTTTTTCTATAACCACAAAATTGCCTGACATTTCATCGGGCGAAAAACTACTGATGGTAAATCTGGCCGAATCTCCGGTAGATTGCCCCATACCATCCAGTATCCGGAAGTTGATGGTTCGGCTGGCATGATCATAATCCCATCCCGCCATTCGGGTTACCCAATCGTACTTGGTAGTAGGTTCAAATAATTCGCATTGGTCATTCCAACTCCAGTATTTATCAAACTCCAGTTCACCATAAGATCCTGTGGTATCCTGGTTGAAAACAATATGGATTTTCTCCGTCATGTATTGGTTGGTTATCAAATTTGGGCAGGGCGAAAAGTTTAAGTCTTGCAGAAGCCCCAATTTGTTTTGGCTATCGGCATTGTCGCCAAAAAAAATAGCAAACCACAAGCCATGCAGGCGAAGTGTTGCCACAGTATCTACCTGCCCGTTGGTTTTAAATGCAATGGTATTGCTGTAAGCGGTATCGGTTGGGTTGGTAGCATAGGCCCTTGCTACATAGGCCGCACCGGGCAATAAATGATTAATGGTCTGGGTAAATGGCCCCAGCACTGCCGGTTCGGCAGCTTTAATACTATTGTCAAAATCGGGCGTAATTTTTGTGTTGGTGCTATAAAGAAACCCGCGTTGATTAAGTGCAGATCCGCCATCAGAAAGAATTTCGCCGTTCAGCTGCGCCGTGGTATCGGTAATACCGTTGTCCGATAAGGTATTTGCCTTTCCGGGTGCAGGCGGTGCCGGTTGCTGGGCTGTTATTTCAAAGGGTTCAAACCGATATACCTTGTAGCCTGAACCCCAATAGGCAATTTTTCCCAACTTGTCCTTTTTATTCACTGCATCGTCAAACACTAATGGATGCGTGCCTCTCGATGGTCCAAGGTTTTTAAGCTGATCGGCATCGTCCTTTGGTGTAGCGGTGCCATTAGATTGATACAGCTTGCCTACTCCCCCTTCCAAAAAATAAATGCCTGCATGCCGTGACCAAAGTATCAGATCACCGTCCTGCAATTGGTCTTCATCAAGTTTGCCTTTGCTTGCCAAAACAATCCCCTGAAATTCCTTCGTCTCTTTTAGTACTTTCTGCACTGTTGCTACGATTGTTCCTGTGCCAAAAATATCTGCGTTAATACTGCCGAATCCTGCCGCACTTAAGGCCTGATAGATAAAACCCGAACAGTCCACGCCATACACATTGTACTTAAGATGCCGGGCATTACTCTCTGCTTTGGATGGTAATGCTCTTGGTGCATACTTCTTTCCGCCGCTACGATACACGTAACCCATTTGCGCCGGACTGATAATTTCAGTCGTAGTTACACTTCCATCCGGCTTGTCGGGCACAGCTACAAGCTTTTTAGCAGCCAGTTCATTTGATTTGCTTTTTATCTGTTGAATCATCGCGTTGATCTTTTGCTGCGCTGGCGTTGGCGCATCATTGGTGTTTACCTCAAACCCTTGTTGCGCGGCTTCTCCGGGTGCCTGGTAAGGCGTAATGGCTGCTCCAATACTGTCGAGGTGCGCCATATCGCTATCAGAAAGATTGAAATCCCGCACGGGTACGCCGGCGCTGCTGATGTACAAGGTGAATCCGGGTGCGACGGTAAGACTGGCCTGTTTGGACAGCGATAGGGTTGCCACTCTTACGTGCGATTGAACGAGAATGAGTGCATCCTTAACCACTACGTCGGTCAGCGAATCGGGTACCACACCACAGCCCCAATTGCCGGCATCTTCCCAAAACGGGCTTGTTCCGCCAATCCAGTTATTCTGCATACGGATATTGAAAAGGTCGGAATATCCCGAGTCGGATTCGCAACGGAAAGCGTATCCTGCAAGGCTATCAGGCGCATCGGTAATGGTGAGTGTGGTGCTGGTGGTACCCGAAAAGGTTGCACTATTACCAAGCGTCTCGAAACCATTGCCACGATTAGTTTTCCATTGCAGATTGCTGCCGGCCAAAGCAGCCTGCAGTTGAATGGTTTGGCCGGGGCAAAGGTATATTATCGTTTGGCTAAAGACGGCACCGCTACACAAAAGGGCGGGAATAACGAGCATAGGTATCAACTTATTCATACGTTGAACAACAACTTTTAAACAATGAAAAAAGGGGGCTGAAGACAAAAGAAATTGCTGAATGGTGCACCGTAATAGTGTTAGTCAAGCAAACAGCAAATGAGACTCTATGATAAAACTATACGAAATAGTAACACCAATAATGGCGTGGCAGTCAGGTTGATGCAATTATTTTTCGGACAATGACAGGAGTCCTTTGTTGCTGCATACCATATTGGCCAAATTGCTTCCGGGCAACGTCTCAGGCACGGGACGTTGCCATGTAACTAATTATACGAAAAATTGCTTTTGATGGCGTTGGAATACGCTTTAGCAAACCGAAAATTCCCTTCGGGAGACGTAGCGGCGAAAGAATAAATACCCGCACTACTTTACTGTCGACATACAGGGAGACGTGGCCGACGATCAGGCAACAAGCTATGTAGATACGCAATACCTCAACCTTGCCAGTACCTACACCAATGCCAGTAAACAAAAAATGCCGTCAGTGGCCAAATGCTATACTTGGCACAAATAAGGCAACTATAGCTTTTGGCAAAGGGTGATTTCACCTGTTACCATTCTCTCCGGCCAACTGCAAAACCACTCACGTATTGCCATTTTCCTCATTGGCAAACCCAATTTCTATTACCCTATTTTTGAACCATCGCCGGTTCGAACACTTTGGGGTCTCATGAAAAAAATCAAATACTTCTATAATACGCATAGCCT
>JAHEMO010000353.1 GCA_024643625.1 Chitinophagaceae bacterium | reverse complement strand
CAGCTGCACAAAAAAGTCTGGTATTACTGCAAAACGACGGTACGCTTCCTTTATCGGATAAGCACAAGAAAATTGCCCTGATTGGTGAAGAGGCAAGTGCTGCAAGATTGGGTGGCTATAGCGGTCCGGGCAATAATCCCGTAAGCATTTTGGCTGGCTTGCAGCTGCGCCTGAAAGACAAGGCCACAGTTTCATTTGTGCTCGGGTATAGCAGTAATTATCAGCAAGCCGAAGTGGTGGAAAATGCGTGCCTATTTCATGAGGAAAATGGCAAAAAGCAAAACGGATTAAAGGCGGCGTATTATGGTAATACGGAATTGGCGGGCGTGCCCGTGCATGCGCGTACGGATGCGCATATCAATTTCAAATGGACACTGTTTGCGCCCTTCGAAAAACTGCGCAAAGATCATTACAGTGTACGGTGGACCGGCATGCTGCAATCACCTGTTTCGGGCCGCTACAAGCTTGGTCTCGAAGGGAACGATGGCTATCGGCTCTATCTTAATAATGAATTAGTTATTGATAGATGGGAAAAGCAATCTTACCACACCCAAATGGTGCCGGTAGATTTTGTAAAGGATAAGCCTCTTGACATTCGTGTGGAATTCAGGGAAATGAACGGCAACGCCACTATACGGTTGCTGTGGACGGCTACGGTTGATGCCGAAAAACCGGCAACACTTTTGGCGGAAGCTGTGCAGGCTGCGCGGGATAATGATGTAGCCGTAATTGTGGCAGGAATACACGAAGGTGAGTTTCAGGACAGGGCTTCTCTTGCCCTTGATGAGCAACAAGAGGAACTGATAGCGGCTGTTGCTGCCGTTGGTAAACCCACCATTGTATTGTTGGTAGGTGGCAGCGCTGTAACCATGGAAAAATGGCGGCAAAAAGTGGGGGCTATTGCCATGGTTTGGTATCCGGGCGAAACTGGCGGATATGCCATAGCGGATATGCTTATGGGTAATATCAACCCTGCCGGCCGGTTGCCTGTTAGCTTTCCTGTAAGTGAAGCACAATTGCCGCTGAGTTACTGGCATAAACCTACGGGCCGCGGCGACGACTATCATAACCTTTCCGGTTTGCCGCTATTTCCTTTTGGCTTTGGCTTAAGCTATACCCAATTTGCCTACAGCAATATGGAGTTGGTTAAAGCCACCATAGACAATAATGAAACGACACGCGTGTATTTCACCCTCACGAATACCGGCCATCGTGATGGCGACGAGGTAGCGCAGTTATATATTCGTGATGAACTGGCTAGCATCAGCCAACCGGTTATGGAATTGCAGGGTTTTCAACGGGTACACCTGAAAGCCGGCGAACAGCGCAGATTATTTTTTGATATCGGCCCTGAACAATTGCAAATGCTGAATGCCACAGAAAAATGGGTGGTGGAGCCGGGTATGTTCAGGATTATGATTGGTGGTTCATCGCGCAATCTGCCGCTAAAAACTGATCTTGAAGTATTGGAAAACTGAACAATTATTTTATCAGACAGCCAACTTCCTGATTCATTTACATCTGCAACAAGCGTCTTGCTTTGCCAAGCGCTTTTTCTTCTACCTGCATCCTTAATAATGTTCTCGATTCTTCCGATGGGCAGTCAAGCATGGCACATGCATCCTGCCATACTGAAGCACGCCATGATGCAATGAGTTCCGCTAGCAGCCATTCGTCTACACGGCCCATTAATTTGTCTACAATATCCATGGCCGGTGCGTATTTTTCAATCACTTCATCCTGAACCTTGTCAATGGTTTCTGCTATTATGTTGTTCACCATTTTGTGATCATGCCTGCGATTTTCGCGCTGCGTTTCATTAAGCAAAGGCCAGTCATTACAGCTTCTATCGTACAAGGCAAGTACAAGATCGTAGTTTATATGTGCATTAACCCCCAACAGTAAGTACTGCAGCACGTGGTGTCTGCCGCTGCCGGTTTCTGTAAAAGCATGGCACCATACTTCAGGTTTGTTGAGGCAGCCGGCGTCAAAATTTTCAACGGCTGAAAAGTAGTAGCCGGCAAAATGTTCCAGTAATCCATTCACCCAATCCGCATCTTTAAACCGGCCTTCGCGTAGCCCTTGCTTCATGTTATGGGTCATGATAGCATAGCACTCCAAAAAAATAGCGCGTCGGTCACCATTTTCTTCCCATTGGCGCGATAATGCGAACATCCTGTCGATAGTATTGTTGCTTAAAGTCATAAATAAATAACCGACAACATAATAAAATTTTTCAACTTAGTGCCGGCGGCCCATAGGCATTGCCTCCATTATGTCGTCATATTAACAGCTGCCCGGTTCGGGCTTCTACAATTGGGAATACATTGCAAATTGATTTAAAAATTCTTAGAGATGCCGGTTTATCAACTTTCCATTAATGGCCAACAGCAAACCGCAGATGTAGCGGCCGATACGCCTCTGCTATGGGTGCTGCGTGATCACCTTCGCCTGCTTGGCACCAAGTTTGGCTGCGGTATCGGGCAATGCGGTGCCTGCACCATTCATTTTAACGGCAATGCTGTGCGTTCCTGCCAGTTGCAGGTATCAGCTGTAAAAAATGCCGCCATTACCACTATTGAGGGGTTATCTGAAAATGGGGATCATCCGCTGCAACTTGCCTGGGATGAAGTAGATGTGCCGCAATGCGGCTATTGCCAGGCCGGACAAATTATGACGGCCGCTGCCTTGCTCAAACGTAATGGCAGCCCCACTATGGAGCAAATTGAAAATACCATGCACGGTAATATTTGTCGTTGTGGCGCCTACCATCGCATTAAGGAAGCCGTATTACAAGCCAGTAAAAAAAGCTAAGTCATGATCAGAACTCAATACAGCAACACAAGACGTAAATTTCTGCGGCAGATATCGCTGGCCGGTGGTGGATTAATGCTTGGTTTTCAGTGGGATACTGCAGAAGCCCAAATGCCTATTGCACTTGATGCTGCCGATCCTGCTATAGTGCCTTCTTTCAACAGCTATCTGAGTATCGCAACAGATGGTACGGTCAATATTTTTTCGCCCAACCCGGAGTTAGGACAAAATATAATGACCTCATTTGCACAAATAGTGGCTGAAGAATTAGATGCCGA
>JAHEMO010000352.1 GCA_024643625.1 Chitinophagaceae bacterium | reverse complement strand
CTCTCCTTCGCCTGATGGTGGTATCATCTTTAATAGCATCAACAGCCTTACCTTTTAAAGCCTGCATACGCATATTTACAATGGGCACTACGCCCAAATCGGGTAACCCAAATTGCCGGGTGATGCGCCTTACCGTATCCACCTGATTGTCCTGAATATCAAACACCACCATATTCGGTCTCTCGCCGGAGGAGGATAACGTTACCTTGTTGACGAGCAGGTATTGCACCAGCATAAGCGTGGTAATGAGTGCCGTGCCCAGGCCAATGGTACTAATAAGAATAAGGGTTTGATTATTGGGGCGGTAGAGATTGGCCACGGCTTGCCGCCATACAAAAGGTGCCGATGATGGCATCAGTTTTCGCGCCAGCCACATCACCAACAGCGATAGTGCTGCCAGCAAACCAAAAGCCACCAAAATGCCTGCGGTAAACCACAACGCCTGCTTCAAATCCTGCAATTGCCACCAGGCAAAAAACCATATAAACAAAGGCGCCGCCAAATACCAAAACCTTCCGCGATTTTGCCCTTTCTGCTCGCCCACATCTGCCCGCAGCACCAGCAAGGGCGATACTTTTTTTATTCTTACCAGCGGGGCTATAGCAAAAACCATAGCCGCCGTTAGCCCTAGTAATACCCCCTGTAAAATAGCGGGTAGGCTAGGTTTGGGAGAAACGGTAACGGGTAGAAAATCGCTGAACACCATGGGTAGTATTACCTGCAAAGCAGTGCCCAACATGGCACCGGCAACAGCACCTATCAGTGCCAACATGCCTACCTGCAGCAGATAAATACCCATGCCATGCCGCGCCTGTGCACCCAAACAACGCAGAAGCGCTACCATTTGCTTTTTCTCGCGGATGTAAATATGTACGGCACTCGCCACGCCGATGCTGCCTAATAAAAGGGCTACAAAAGCTATCAGGTTTAAAAAGGCGCTGAGATCGCGGTAGGCTTCTCCCACTTCGCGTTTGCGCTCGGCCACATCATCGTAGCGAATATCATAAGCTTCGAGCCTGGGCTTGATGCTATTTTCATAAATGGTTTGGTCAAAGCCGGGCGGAAAGCGCAGATAAGTGGTATAGTTGAGCCTGCTGCCTTTTTGCAGTAATCCGGTAGCCCCTACATAGGGCATGGGAATAAATACCGGAGGCGCCACTGTGCTGGCTATACCCGTTTGGCCCGGTACTTTTTCAATACCTGCTGCCAATACAAATGGCAGTTGTCCCACATAGATCGTATCGCCCGGCTGCAAGCCGTATTGCAATAGCAAAGTGTTATCGGCCAGCGCCTGCTGCTTGCCGGCAAAAGCTGTGGCAGCATCGGCAGGAGTGGTGCGCATATCGCCATACAACGGATAGCCGGCAGTAACGGCCCGTACATTTACCAGCCTCGTACCCTTGCTACCAAAACGCACCATGCTGGCAAAACTTAGTTCCTCCACTTTAGTCATGCCCAACGAATCAATATAAGCCTGCACCGAATCGGCAAAGGGTTGGCGTGACGAAAGCTCCAAATCTGCACCTAGCAAGGCCTTGGCCTCTTCGTCTATTTGTGCCGCCAGGTTTCTGGAAAAAGAATTGATGGCCACCAAAGCCGCAATGCCTAATACAATACTGGTAATAAAAAGCAGGAGGCGCATGCGGTGGCGCCGGCTATCGCGGAGCGCCATGGTGAATAGCCATTTGGTTGACACCCGTAATTTGTATGGTTGCTTTTCAGGCATAATGTTCTTCGTCAATGGGTGGCCGTTGTATCGCTGATGATGCGGCCACCTTTCATCTGCATGATTCGATCTGTTCTTTTGGCCAATTCCAGATCGTGGGTTACCAATACCAATGTGGTGCCCTGCTCGCGGTTCAGGGTAAACAGTAATTCTTCAATATGCGCACCGGTTTCATTATCGAGGTTGCCGGTGGGCTCATCGGCAAATAATATGGCCGGATTATTACTGAAAGCACGGGCAATACTTACCCGCTGCTGCTCGCCGCCACTTAGCTGTGCCGGATAGTGATGATGCCTGTCGGCCAGCCCAACCATATCGAGCAGGGCCATGCTTTGCGGGCGGCAGTTGCGCACGCCCTGCAGTTCGAGCGGTATCATTACATTTTCTAATGCACTTAGCGTAGGCATCAGGTTGAAGCTTTGAAATATAAAACCCACTTCTTTATTGCGCACGGCAGCACGTTCGTCTTCATCAAGATCGTCAAGGCGATGACCGTTAAGCACTACCGAACCCTCCGTGGCACGGTCGAGGCCGGCGCATAAGCCCAGCAACGTTGTTTTGCCACTGCCCGATGGGCCCACTATAGCGCAGGATTCACCTCTGGCAATATCGAAGGATACGTGATCGAGCACAGTAAGCGTGTGGCCACCGCCAGTGTATTGGCGGGTGAGTCCTGCAGCAGATAAAATATTGGAAAGCATAGGCTCGAAAAGTCTGCAAATATTTGCAGGCTACCAACACCCGATATGGCTAAGTTGTGGTATTGGCAGATATTTACACCCGATGAGATACCTGATTTGCATATTGATAGTTGGTTTTTTGGGTAGTTGTGCTACCGATGATCCTCCTAAAGCTTCAGACCCAAAGGGCAATCCAGCTACCGATAACACCACCGCATCGAATAAACAAAAGCCTGCTATTATTTTTTTTGGCAATAGCCTTAGTGCCGGTTATGGCATCAGCCCCGATTCGGCATTTCCTGCACTTATTCAACATCGGCTCGATTCGCTTTCGCTGGCTTACACCGTAGTAAATGCAGGGGTAAGCGGCGAAACCACCGCCACCGGGCGCAACCGGGTCGCCTGGGTAGTGAGCCGCCAACCGGTAAGCATTTTTGTATTGGAATTGGGGGGCAATGATGGCTTGCGGGGCATTCCACCCGCCGAAACCAAACAAAACCTGGAAGCCATTATTGATAGTGTGCGCAGTGCGCACCCTGATGCCCGCATTGTACTGGCAGGTATGATGGTGCCACCCAATATGGGTGCCGACTACAGCAAGGCTTATAGCAAAGTATTTCCGGCCGTGGCGGCATCTAAAAAAACGGCGCTGATCCCTTTTTTGCTTGAAGGTGTGGGCGGAGTGGACTC
>JAHEMO010000096.1 GCA_024643625.1 Chitinophagaceae bacterium | reverse complement strand
GTAAAGCATTGCTCGTACCAAACAGGATTGTATACAAGGTGTTTGCTGGTTTGCAGGCCGGTTGTGCCACTGCTGGTAAATATGATTTCCGGTGTTTTGGCCGGCTGCACCGTTACTTCATGCGTTTTAAAAAAACTGATTGGTAAAAAGCTACAGGCTGTAAGGGTAGAGGGTTCCCCTGGCAATTTATTCTGTTGTACCCACCGGCCAAATATGCCGCCCCTATTCACTTGAAAATGATAAAGCGAAAGCGCTCTCGCAACAAAATCATCAGACCCGGCGTTAAAAATCAGGTCGTGAGCAATATTATCCATTAGTGCAAACGGCTAATCCATATTTTTGATGTAGCCACAATATGATGAACAAAAATACCCGAATTGTAGTGTTGAGCGCTCTGATCATTTTGATGGGGGCATGCAGCAAAGAAAAATTTACAACAAAACCTCAGTTGGAATTTTTAAGTGCTGAAAACTATGAAGTGCCGCGTGGTGGTCTTATTCGCTTTTATATTCAATTTACCGACAAAGAGGGCGATCTCGACGACAGCCTGTTTATGCGGAGCGAAACTATACGCTGCCCGAACAGTAATCGAAATCTTGCCTTTCCCATGCCGAGTTTCCCCAAAATACCTAATGTAAAGGGTGAAATGGAAGTAACATTTGCCAATGGCGTATTTATTCCGGGTTTTCCTGCATTGCCCTCGCCGGCTTGCGGTCGCCCCGATACCACAAATTTTTATTTCTGGCTAAAGGATAAAGCAGGCAACATCAGCGATACCGTAAAAACGGATAAGCCGCTTATCATCCAAAATTAATTGCCCGATATCAACCGGCGTGTCGTCCCATTTGCATCTCCCTATATTTGACTGCATGGTACGCAATTGCTTACCGTTAGTGGTGTAGCAATCCTGCATCCGGCAATAACTTCTTATTAAAAAACTGCATATAATTATGGCAAAAAGCAAAAAAAAGTCAGCAGGTACCTCATCTGTACTTACAGAAACCAGCAAAACCTTTCTGCGGCAATATCTGAACACACCCAGCCCGGTGGGTGCCGAGTATAGAGGGCAGCAGGTATGGATTGACTATGTGAAACAATTTGCTGATGCAATTGATACTGACCCTTATGGTACTGCTGTGGCCACCCTTAATCCTGGTCAGGCATTTAAAGTGGTTATAGAAGCGCATGTGGATGAAATAAGTTGGTTTGTAAATTATATTACCGACAATGGATTAATGTACCTCAAACGCAATGGTGGCGTCGATCATCAGATAGCGCCCAGCATGAGGGTATTGATTCATGGCAAAAAAGGCGCGGTAAAAGCTGTATTTGGCTGGCCCGCCATTCATACGCGTTTAGGTACGCCCGATCAAAAGGAAACCAGCCCTAAGACCGACAATTTGTTTTTGGATTGTGGTGCCCGTAGCAAAAAGGAAGTAGAAAACCTGGGTATACATGTTGGTGCCGTAGTAACCTATATAGATGGCTTTGATGAGCTGGCGCATGGCAACTGGATTGCCCGAGCTTTTGACAATCGCATTGGTGGATTTATGATAGCGGAAGTAGCCCGCATGGTGAAAGAGGAAAAGCTAAAACTACCCTACACCTTGCAGGTAGTAAATGCAGTACAGGAAGAAATAGGCTTGCGCGGTGCAGAAATGATTGCTCGCCGTCTTAAGCCGGATGTAGCCATTGTAACCGATGTAACGCATGATACCACCACCCCCATGATTAGCAAAATGGTTGAAGGTGATATTAGCTGTGGTAAAGGTCCTAGTCTTGCCTATGCACCCGCCATCCACAATAAACTTCTGGCATTTGTGGAAGATGTGGCCGACAAGCAAAAAATACCCGTGCAATGGCGCGCCCTGAGCAGAAGCACGGGAACCGATACGGATAGTTTTGCCTACGCTAATGATGGCTGCCCAAGCGTACTGATCAGTATACCGCTGCGCTACATGCATACAACTGTAGAAATGTTGCACGAAGATGATGTAACCAACACCATAAAACTGATGTATGAAACGCTTAAGCAATTGAAGCCAAATACTAACCTTAGCTATTTTAAATAAGCGGCTCAGGTTGTATATTTAAGCACTATGTTTCTACAAAAAGTATACCGGCATAACAAATGGTTGTTTGCCGGTATGCTTTTTTTTATGCTCGGCCAAATAGCCATCAACAGCAAGCGCGGAATGGTGTTCTCTCCCTGGTATCATTATGGTATGTTTAGCGCAACTATAGCTGTGCAGGATACCTACCATGTACAATTAATAGGTGGTGCCGACAAACTACCCTGGGCACCGCAGGCCTGGGATAAAGTATATGTTACCCTTGCACGCTATCAAAGCCTTGATACTAACCAAAATCTCTACCACAATGAAATAAGCAGGCTGTTGCCCAAAGCAGGTTTGAAAGTGCCGGCAATAGAACATTATACATCATCAGTTAGCGAATCAGAATTTTTGATATGGTATCATCAGTACTTGACACGATATCAATTTGATAAGCAGAAAGAAAGTGATTTACTGCAGGCAAAAGCCATCTGGAACGGAAATGAATTAAAGATGATTGAGTCCCCATGAAAACAGCCCTTTCATTTGATATACAAGTGAGGCAGCGGTTTACTGCATGGTATCTGCTGTTGTTTTATTTGTTGGCAGCCATGCATTTCATGACGGGCATGTGGATGCACCAGATGCAACCTGTTTTCTTCAATACCAGGTTTGATGGCTTTACATGGATATTGATGGCTACCGATATGCATCGCTGGCTTTTATCCAACCCGGCAGGACAATGGGCAATGGATATCTTATTTTATGGTTGGCCGCTGATTTACTTTTTTGTGTACAGAAAAAGCACTGTGGTATGCGTGGTGGCTGGAGTGGTATGGGTTGCTATCAACTGGTTGTATGTACAATGTTATACGCTATATCCCACCAATAGTATTGAGGGGCATATAGCATGGCTGCTATTCCCTGTTGTTTTTAGTTTTTCAGGTATACGGAGTTTTGCATTTGGTATAGCGGGTCTGCGCTATTTTTTCATCTATTTTTTTGTGAGTGCTGCTATATGGAAGGCGGTGCAGGGAGGCTTATTTAACCCGCAGCAAATGACGGGGATTTTGCTGGAGCATCACAAGGAGTTTTTACTGGCAGATCCTAACCATTGGCAAAGCAGATTCATATATTTTATTGCCCAACGATGGTGGCTTGGCTATGCCTTGTATTGGTTAGGCACAGTTTTGGAATTGGCTTTTGTTGTTGGTTTATTTACGAGGCGATATGACCATTGGCTTATAAGGGCAACGATATTGTTTTTGGCCATGGATTTGCTGGTAATGCGCATACCCTATTTCACCATTCTTCCCTTTATGCTCTGCTTTGCATTTAGCCGGTACCAACCTGCTTCGCTTGCGGATGTTGAATAACAGGCAATACGGATATGGCTATCGCTTTATGTAGCGTTGAATTTCGCGTTTGGTATCGCGTTCCTTAATGGATTCCCGCTTATCGTGTACCTGCTTTCCTTTACCAAGTCCAATTTCTATTTTTGCCCAACCATCTTCCGAAAAGAAAATGCGAAGCGGCACAATGGTATAGCCTTTCTCTTTTGTTTTTGCCTCCCATTTGCTCAACTCTTTTTTGGTGAGCAAAAGTTTTCTGTCCTGCGTGGGTAAATGGTTGTAGATGGTACCAAGTTTATATTCGCTTATGTGTAAGCTTTTTACATATAATTCTCCCTGATGAAAAAAGCAGTAGGCATCATTAAAACTTGCTTTTCCGGCGCGTAAAGATTTCACCTCGGTTCCGGTAAGCACGAGGCCGGCAATTAATTTTTGCTCAATAAAATAATCGTGAAAGGCTGATTTGTTTCTAATCTCCATGCTATGGTATCAGGAAGCAAAGAGATCAAGCAGCTGCTTTATCTTCTGCTTTAATTCTTTACGGTCTATTATAAAATCTAAAAACCCGTGTTCCATTACAAATTCGCTGGTCTGAAATCCTTCGGGTAAGTCTTTCTTGATGGTTTCTTTAATAACCCTTGGCCCTGCAAAACCTATCAATGCTCCCGGTTCTGCCATAATTACATCGCCCAGCATGCTAAAGCTTGCTGTAGTACCGCCAAATGTGGGATCCGTACACAACGAGATATAAGGAATTTTTGCATCGCTAAGCAGCGATAAACGACCCAAAGTTTTTGGTAATTGCATCAGGCTAAATGCGCTTTCCATCATGCGTGCACCGCCACTCTTGCTAATAATGAGCAACGGAATACGGTGGTCGAGTGAATAATCGGCCGCTCGGCAAATTTTTTCACCCATTACACTGCCCAGGCTACCGCCAATAAAATTAAAATCCATGGCGGCTACTACAAGGTCAAATCCGCCCACCTTGCCCACAGCCACGCTCATACTGTCGTTCAGGTTGGTTTTTTCACGTGTTTCCACCAGCCTGTCGCCGTAGTTTTTCAAGTCTGTAAACGACAGGAAATCCTTGCTTACCACATCATCAAAAAGGCGGGTGTATTGCTGATTGTCAAAAAGAATGGCGAAATAATCGCTGCTGCCAATGCGATGATGGTATTGGCATTGCGGGCAGATATCAAGGTTCTCGTTGAGCTCCAGTTTTGTGCAGGTATGCTTGCAGCGCGGACACTTTACCCAGAGCCCGTCCGGTGTTTCCTTTTTTTCAGATGTTGTGGTAAGAATGCCTTGTTTCCGGCGTTTAAACCAACTTGATTTTTCCCGGCCCGGTTCTTCTTTTGATGGCGTTTCAAATATTTCGCCGCTCAGGCGATGTTCAAATTCGTCGAATTGTTTAAGCTTATCTTGATTATCGGCCATGGTTATTTTTTTATTGCCGCTTTGCGGTTATGGTACACATGGTGTGCTGGTAAACCAAACGAAACAGGCTTGGAAAACAGGTTCTCTTGCCTGTAAAGGTACAGGGCGCAAATATAGCATCCCGCAATATGCGGCGCACACCTGCAATACCGGGGTATTCTGCTAATTGGGGCATCCTATTACTCTTTTCCTGTGTTTTTTACTGCATATATTTCATCTGCATATTTCTTCAGCCCTTTTAGTGTTTGTACAACAGTTTTGGCCTGCGCGGTACCCCCCGAAGCAGCACCCATCATCAACAAAAGAAAATCTAAATTTTCAATTTCGGCCTTTACGTTACCCGAAGTGCCCGCATTAGCCCAAACTTTTTCAAAAGCTGTTTTTATCTCATCAAAGCTGTAATGCAATCTTGGGTCTACCATATGCATGCACAGCATAATTGTAGGCACGGCTACCATGTCCCAATAGCTATCCATTCTTGCTGCATTTAGCTCACATATTTTCAATTCGTCCTGTAGTTGCTGTAGCGCAATAGCCTTATCTGGCATATTATCATCGCCCCATTTAGCCAGATCATTATGGTGTTGCATAGCTACCAGACAATACTGGTTTACCATTGGATAGTATTGGCTTCCGGGTTCGTAAAAAGCCAGAGCACCTTTGTAAGAGCTCACTGTTTCTGCCAGCAAAACTTGGCGCTGATCTTTAGGCATAAGTTTTGCTTTGCGTTTCTGTGTGCTGGCAAGCAGGCTGTACCTTTCGCCGTTGGGCGCAATTTGAATAAGCCTGCCCAAATCGCTAATCAACTGATCCAGCTCTTTAAGCGTATCCTTTATTTTAAGCGCCTTCGTTTCAAATTGTTCGACGGCAAATTTTGCTCTTACGTTGCAGTATTGTTCCAGCGATTTTATTTCAAAACTCGCTTTATTATTGCTCAACAGCCTTTTGTAAAAATTAATGGATTGCTCATAGTTGCCGAGATTGGCGGCAAGCATAGCTGCTATTTCCACAGATCGGGGGGACAATAAATTATCTGCTTCTGCCTCCTTTAAAATGGCATCCAAAGGCTCTGATATTTGTCGCGATGAATAAGTTCCGGTTTCCTGCTTGCTTAGCAGGTTGTACAATTCCATTTCCACCTGACTTTCCACTACAAAATTGAATTGTTTGCTGCCATAGGCCACGTGGGCATTAGCATCAATAAGGTAGAAGGGATCGCCATAAGTTTGGTAAGCGCCCCAGGTGTTGTTATTGCCGCGGGAAAGTTCGTAGGCCTTATTTCTTGCTTTTTGTACTGCATTGCCGAAATTCTCTCCGTCAAAAAGCTGACGATATAAGGTTTGCGCAAAAATGTTTGCCGTAGCGTCATCAACCGCCCATCCTGCCACCACTACTGCCTTAACCCCAATATCAATAAGTTGTGTGCCTAAATTGGCTGCTAGTTTATACCTGCTTTGCGTCAATTGTTCCGATACACTGTCCACATTACCCAAATGGCAGCAATTCAGAAAAACCAATTCCGGCACTTTACTCATTTGTTGCAATGTGCCGGGCGTGAGTATTGCGTCTTTACCTATCAGCATACCACTTGGTTTATCGGGATCTTCGTCAAATATGCCGTGACCTGCAAGGTGAAGAATTTTATATTCTGCACTAAACAATGCAACCAATATTTCAGAGGCACCACTATTAAAGAGCGCTGTGGTTTGAAAGCCATTGGTTTGCAGGGCGACATTTACCAGCTTTCCTTCCTCCAGCGCCCCCGATAATTGCGTTTGCCAGCCTTTCAGGTCGGGGTCGCCAACCACCAATGCCGTTTTGCTCGCCACCTGATTGATAACCTGCCTGAAATCTTGCGTTGCCATTTGGCGCATCATACCACAACTAACACTCAGTGGCTTGGCATTAGGTTGTGCATGCTTCAATAATTCCCATGGAAAGCCTGCCGTGTCTTTATTTACTATCCAAAGAATATTGTTTTGTTTATTCATGAATTCCTTGAACTGATTAGGTATCAGAAGTTCATAGATAGTACGTGCCAAATCTTCGTTCCATCTATTGCTTTTTGATGCCTCTTCGAGTATGCTGCTCAGCATGTCAAGATTGATATGAATTTCAGCCTTTTCTTCCCTTGCTGTATTGGTGCTCATGGTAAAGCGCAATCCTCTTGTAACCCATTGGCATTCGGCATTCTTTTCGCGGCTGAGGTCAACGGTTACTCTTGTCCACCAATCGGTAGTGTCGTCAATGGGTATCCGTTGGCGTCGTCCCTTTAGGAGGCCAATACGCTTTTCCTGCATTCGAAATTGCAGTCCTGAGTCATGCGCATCGCTAAGCTTACTAAGGTTGTACATATAGTCCAATGCGCGGTCGTTGAATATTTCAATGAACTCAACTTCTTCAACCAATAATGCTTCTTCCCCATAGGTTAGTTTGGTAGCGGCATTCGCACGCTGTATGCCTGAAAGGATGCCACGCAGGCTGCTCTCGATGCTCAAGCCTCCATAGCCACAACCAATAGCCGGTGCAGATATTCCAATTACGCCAGTCTTGAAATTTATGCGGGTTTTGTCGGCATTGTACACTGTGAGGTATTTAAGTATTCCTTTTTCAACACTTACCCCTAACTGAAAACTGTTGAGCTTGCCAGACAGGCCAAGGCCTACTATCAAAGCACCCTTAAAGTTTTTTTGCTTGCCGTAGGACAGTAAAAGATCATAGGTGCCAATTTCTCCGGGGTACAGTCCCAACTGCATGCGACGATTTAGCTCGCCATCCAAATGCCAGTCAATTGCCCGCTCAACGGAAAATAATCCATCATTGATAAAATGACCTGCCAACACCGGATAAGTGGCATACATAATATCGCCATGGTTAACCTTTACGCGTAGCGGCCTTGCTGTGGGTACTTCCGAAAGGGTTTCCATTTCACCCATGGACAGCAAAGTTTTTTCAATACCATCTTCACTTAGATCAAAGGTATCGGGATCTATTGCCGGACCAATTGCATCACCACGCATAGATGGTTTCTCTTTGCTTAGCACATTGGTTTTTCCACTGCGCAAAATATCGGCAATGGGTGCAAATAGTTTTTGATCGTTGGCTAGTGATCCATGTGAGGCGTTACAGAAATATACTTGCTGCAAATCGGACATGGCGATGGGTATGCCCGACTGCCAGGTTACACTTTGGTCACCCTCGGCGGTCATCAGATATTCTATTTTTTCGCTTTGCGAAGCTTTGCCTTTTTTATCTACGATGGTTTCGTTAACTACGCGGAAGCCATAAGGCGTTTGCTTGTCGCGGCCGGCTATGTACACAGCTTTGTTATACGATATTTTGTGCGATGCGGAAAGAATATCATCTCTATAACGCTTGAAAGTCAATAACGATGCGGCATCAGGAATAGGCCAGCTACTATCCCCGGATTTGTTCCTTAATAATTCCCATGTTGCCGGGTCTGCATAATCTTCACCGGTTGTATTGCTTAATGGTAACAGGCACAACAATCCACGATAAGCGCAAAACAGCTGAGCCAGCTCTTTTCTACTATGGCTGATGTCTACTTTACTCAATGTTTTTATGATAGCATCCTCACCCATTATGACATAAGGAATTCGGAATGATCCCCCCAGGGGAGAGCCAAGAAATAATAACTGGAAACCGGTACTTTTTTGTAGCCTGTCCCATGTGTCGTTTTCAAAGACCATCAAGTCGCGCATCAATACGCCACCCATGGAGTGTCCAATTACTTTTATGGTGACACCCGCATCCAAAAGTTTTTTCAAATAGCCCGCCAATAGTTTTGCATTGTCTGGCATATTTAGTCGCCAATCGAAGGCATGCGTTACTACATCATAATCGGTTTGCAAATACCGGGCTAATGCCTGATAACTTGAAGCTACTAACGAGGTAGGCTTGATGTGCAGATTATTTTCATCTTCATAATTCAGCAATTGCAAACCGCCGGTAATAAGCGACCAATAGTTGAGCCAAACCTTTTGTTCATTCACCGACAAATTGCTGCCCATAATACCGGGAATAATAATGCATACAGGTTTCTTTCCACTAACTTCCGATAGCGACAGATTGCCTCCTTCAATGCCCAATGCCGCTTGTCGTAGTTCACCCTGTGTTAGCTTTTGCCTTACTGTAGTGAATCCTTCGGGAGATGTTTCAGACTGTGTGTGCAGCAGTGCGGCTGTCATAGCTTTTCGCGTAAGCGCATTACCGAAATAGTTGAAGTGGGTAACCTTGCCGCCCTCGTCAAAAAGCCACATGGTTTTGTTTTCCAAACGCATGGCGCCATTCGTCATGGAGGCAGTATTTACAACCATGTCGTTTTTACCAATAAAAAACAGGCGCGTCACAATTACCATCAATGCTTTTAAACTTACATCAGGTTTAGCGTTACCCGCAATTACATACAGGGGTGTTTGTATAATGCGTTCGAGGCGTGTATGATTAAGTACTTTAATAAATGCGCCATCGGGGTTTTGTGCTGCAAGGCCTGGCAGTGCGTCTGCATCATCTTTCTTTTTGATGATTTCACCAATAAGCGTTTTAAAGGCACTGTAAATAGGATTTGCGTTTTGACCTGTGACTACACCAATTAAATTGAGCGTAACATTAAAAAAGTATTCTAGTCTTTTGCTGGCCAGGGTAGTACCTGCGGCCGGGCATGCTACCCTAACCATTTTTTCCACCCGAATATTTTTGCCTGCAAGTAGTTCAGCAATGCGCTTTGCTTTTTCTGCATATCCATGATGCGATGCTTTTTTTTGCCAGTAAGCAAGTTCTTCTTTGGTAAAGCCATCGCCCGCACTATCTACTGCACAAAAGCGAGACAGCAAGTCGCCAACCAAACCTCCCCGGCTATGTGTTACCAAATGTAATGCTGCCTTTTCGGGAAGTTGGGCTATCAGTGCTTCGATATTGTCAAACGGATCATCAGTAAGTGTGCGGTGCTGAAATGCCAGGATATTATCGCCGTAATGTTTGGTCAGCAGTTCCCACTCCGGTGTGCCATACAATTTGCCAAAAGAGCCGTTGGTTGAGGATGCTGTTCCATGAATGAAAAGAATATAGGGTTTATCACTTTGGCTTATTGTTCCTTTATGCAAAGTAAAGTTTGGCTGCAGGTTGTATAATGTAGAGCTGTCAGCTTCAGAAAATTCAAGTTGCTTGTTCTCCAGATTTTGGGCGAGGTGATGAATACCCTTATCCAAAAGGTCGGATCCTTCTTTACGCCTGAATAGCTTAATTACCCGCAACACAACATCCGCAACACTACGGTCAGCATTATTATCGCGAAGGCTGATGGGTATTTGGCCGCTGTGGACGCCATCGCGTTGCTGTTTATCAAGTTCGGGAAAAACATCATTGATGGTGCTGCTATCAGCAATCCAAATGGTGCCATCACTAAATTGCATTTCTGCAATATGTGCATCAGACAGTTCAAAACCGATGGTATTGTTGCCATCTCTTGAGGGCCGCTCTATTTGTAATACTTCTTCAAGCACATACGCATCGTCATGTTGCTGAAATGTTTGTCGGTTTGGATGCTGTTTTTCGCCGGTAATGGTAAATGATCGTGTGGCCATAATGTATAATTTGCCCCTCTAATATTGCGCGTAGACAATTTTTTGGGATGCAAAAGATAAAGCGACAAGGCGAGATGGTAAAATATTACCACAGCAAATAGCTGTAAATCAAACAACCATTGGTATAAATAACCTGCATCAACTATACGAAACGCAAAAAAGCTTCCAATTGCGGTGATACCCATTGGAAGCATGAACAAATAAAATTTTTGGGGGACAGGCGTTATTTTTCGCCGCCGGTACTTTCTTCTTCTCCTGTGTTCAGTTCCGGCGTCAAGTCGGCTACGTTGTCGTAGTATTTTCTAAAAACATTAGCCGCCTTGGCAGATTGATAGATAGACTCTGAATAACGGTTGCCGGTAACAATAATGACGGCAGTGTCGGAGATTAGTCGCTGGAACACTGCATTATTGCCATGCCACCAGCCATTGTGATAGGGAATCTTCAGGCTGTCGTTAAAAATTTTAAGCCGCCAACCCAAACCGTAATACTCAATCGGATCACGGTGTTTCTTATCCACCCAATTGGGTTTCCAGGCTTTTTCCAGCAGATAAGATGGCACCAGCACATTTTTGCGAAGCGCCTCATCATATTTCATCAGGTCACGGCAGGTTGTCCAAACATTTTTATCGCCATAAAGCGCATCCATGTAATTGAATTCGTATTCGCGGCCGCCGCCATTCCAACTTGGCAGATAGCGGTCCACGTTAGTCTCGTTGAGCACATAGCTATCAGTCATGCCGGCTTTATCAAAAATGTGCTCGCGTACATAATCGGGGAAAAACTGCGAGGATGCTTTCTCTACTACAAGTGCTAATAGTACAAAATTGGTATTGCAGTATTTGAATCTTGTACCGGTGGCAAAATCAAGAGCAGGCCTGTGTGTATAAAACAACTGCAGCACATCGGCGTTGGTTGCGGTGCGCCGTGCATTCCATTTGAATTTAGGAAAAAGATAGGCGTAGTTGGGTAAACCCGTGCTATGGCTTAGCAGGTGCCTGATGGTAATGCCACGGTAGGGAAACTGCGGAAAATAAACCTGAATAGAATCGTCGAGATTGATTTTTCCAGCATCAACCAATTGCAGAATGGCGGTACTGGTAAAAGTTTTGGATGTACTGGCTACATGAAAAGGGGTTGCAGCAT
>JAHEMO010000351.1 GCA_024643625.1 Chitinophagaceae bacterium | reverse complement strand
GCCGAGGACAAAGGAACCGACCTGGAAAAAGGAGAAATTCACCGCAACAATCTCAATTTTTTTGAATTGGGAATTTTACGACGCATTGTGGAAGAAGCCGGTAGCACTTCCGCACAAATAGAAGTGGTAACTACTGCCAGCACCATACCATACGAAGTGGGCGATAACTATCTTGATGCATTTGGCAAAGCCGGCTGTCTTCAGGTAGGTGTAATGCACATCAGAGACCGAAATGATGCGCAGCAATCGGAATATTTGGATAGACTAAAAAAGGCGGATGTCGTAATGTTTAGCGGAGGCAATCAACTCCGGCTTTCTGCCACTTTTGGTGGCACTGTTTTTTTACAAACCTTACAGGAGCGCTATACAAAGGAAGATGGATTTATTGTAGCCGGAACCAGCGCCGGTGCCATGGCCATGAGCCCTACGATGATTTATGAAGGCAATGCTTCATTATCGCACCTTAAGGGTTCGGTTAAAATGACAACGGGCCTGGGTTTGCAACCCGGCGTTATTATTGACTCGCATTTTGATAAACGAGGCCGCTTTGGCCGCCTCGCTCAGGCTGTAGCCGGTAATCCCAGTGCCATTGGCATTGGATTGGGAGAAGATACCGGAGTCGTTATTCAGCATGGCAATTACATGGAAGCCATCGGTAGCGGACCTGTGATCATCGTGGACGGCCATACCATTTTGCACAACAATATTGCCGATATACCCGAGGGAAATCCTATTTCAATTGAACATCTCACTGTCCATTTCCTTTCGGCAGGCAATGCCTACGATCTTCAGAAACGAAGTTTTAGCAGCACAGGTAAAATCTCGGCTTCACAAAGCGTTCGGCACTAGCAGCTGTTTCAGGCCTCATCAATATTGTGCTTCATTCCAACTATTGTTCCAACTATTGAGTAATAGAACCGCTTGCACAATAGCTGAAACCGCCATTACAAATAAGCCGTAACCTTATGTTAATCGTCGGCGTGCAAGCAGAATGAGTTTATTTTCTAAATAGCTAACTCTTTAATATAAAAATATTTATAATTAACTTTCGGTATAGATGAATTTCATCATTAATATTTTTGACCAAACAAAATTTGCTTATGAAAAGGTATTTCGTTAAGGGGCTACGTGTAGCTCTTTTGCCGGTACTTGTGTTAGCGCTTAGCGGATTCGCCATGGCGCAAACCACATTAACCGGCCGCGTGACAGATGAAACCGGTCAGCCGGTTAGCTATGCATCAGTCACTATTAAGGGAACTGAAATTGGAACAACAACAGATCTTAATGGCAGCTACACCCTGCAGCTGGACCTGAGGGCCGGCAGATATGTGCTGATGATTTCAAGTGTAGGTTTGAAAACAGTAGACAAGCCTATTCAAATAGAAAGCGGTACGACTTCTATGGCCAACGATTTTGTATTGTCGGAGGATATTTTGGGCCTCACCGATGTAGTTGTGACCGGCTCGGCCGTTAGTACAGCCCGAAAAGAACTCGGCAACTCTATCAGCACTGTCAATTCAAAACAATTACAAAATACTGCTTCTCCAAACCTCAGCGGTATTTTGAATGGCAGGATTATGGGTGCACAGGTAACTCAAAACTCCGGCGATCCTTCCGGTGGCTTTAGCGTAAGGCTGCGTGGTGTAGGATCCATTTTTGGTTCAAGCGAGCCATTGTATATAGTAGATGGAGTGATTGTAGACAACAGTTCGGCTAACGTAGTAAACCTGAACGCGGATGCCCAAGGCTCCAGAATTCAGGCAGGCTCCAACCGGATTGTGGACATTAACCCGGCCGACATTGAAAAAATTGAGGTGATTAATGGTCCCGCTGCTGCTGCCATATACGGTAGCCGCGCATCCAACGGTGTGGTACAAATTTTTACCAAGAAAGGTAAAAGCGGCAAACCGCAGGTGTCATTAACAACCAGCGTACAACACAATTCGCTTCGCAAGCGTCTCGATTTGAATGAATACCCTTTCCGCTTTGGTATACCCAGCGGCCCTGCTCTTTTTACTGCCGGAGACCGCCTTACGACGATTGCTAACCTTACCGGGCAAGCCGGAACCGGGCCGGCCGCGCTTGGTGGCCGCCTTATTGAGCAGAAATACCCCGTAAGCCGATACGATTATCAGGATCAGATTTTTTCTAACAGCGTAGGAACTGATAACCATTTGAGCGTAACCGGCGGCAACGATTTTGGCAACTATTACCTGAGTACAAACTATACCTACAACGGAGGTATAATTACCAATACAAATTTTCAGCGTTACGGTCTTAAAGCCCGTGCCGATGCGAAACTTTCAAAGTGGGCCCGCCTTGCGGGAGGTGTTATGTACACCAACTCGCAAAGCAAAGACCTGCCCAATGGTAACAACTTCTTTAGCCCCATCAGCACCATGAACATTATTGATAATGTTTGGGATATTGAGGCAAGAGACGCTGCGGGTAATTTGCAAAATGTGGAGTTGGTGCGCATGAATCCCAATTCCGTGATTGAGACTTATGATATCCGGCAACAAACCAACCGCACATTAGCTGATGCAAGGCTTACCCTTACCCCTTTTAAAGGACTATCGGTGAACCTGGTTAGCGGTTTTGACACTTATGCGCAAGAAGGTACAACCCTTCAACCGCGGGTGCCTTATACAGGTGTGTCGGCTGCATTTTTCCCCGACGGCTATGTGAGTGCTGCCAAGTTCAATTACTTTCAGTGGACGGGTGATGCCAACGCTTCTTACAAGTTTGATATCACAAGCGCTATACAAAGCACAACAACAGCAGGCTACTCCGCACAATATATCCGTACTGGTTTTCAAAGTCAGGAAGGCAGAGACCTTTTGCCCTTTGTGAGCACGGTGAGCGCTGCGCAAAATTTCTTTACAACACCAGTTGACCGCCGGTCAGAACAAAGCATTTTCGGATATTTCCTTCAGCAAACCTTTGGTTTTTATGACCAGCTGTTTGTTACCCTTGCCGGCCGCTTTGATGGATCGAGCGCTTTTGGCCCCGATGCACAAAATATTTTTTACCCCAAAGCCAGCGTAAGCTACAATATCGGATCAAGCGAATGGTGGCAAAACAATCTTGGCAACGCCCTTAATTC
>JAHEMO010000095.1:8902-11658 GCA_024643625.1 Chitinophagaceae bacterium | reverse complement strand
TGGAGCGAAAGAAAATGGCGGATGCGGAAGCCCGTATCAAAACCATTACCGAAGCCCTTCAGCAGGCCTGAATCTGGTAAAACGAACGATGCTTTTTACAGCCACATATAGCTGATATCCTGCTCAATATCCGGGTGAAGGCTGCGGGCTACGGGGCATGCGTTTCCCGTGGCTTCCAGTATGGTTCGGTCTTTTTCCGAGAGATGTAAAGCGGGTAATGCTATGGCCACTACCACTTTTATTATACGGCGAGGAGGCTCACTACTCATCACTTTTAGTACATCGGCCTTGGCCCCTTGCAGCTCTATACCCATGTCTGTAGCCTTTATAGCCATGGTAGTGAGTACACATAGGCCGAGTGATGTGGCGGTAAGATCTGTAGGTGAGAACCTCTCGCCTTTTCCTCTGTTATCAGTAGGCGCATCAGTTTCAATGGCTGTATTACTCTTAAGGTGTATACTTTCGCACCTTAACGCACCGTTGTAGACAATTGAAGCGGTCATAAATTATTTTTGATTTGTTTTATTGCCAATAAATCTCATTCATGCAAATAAAAAACATCGTTTTTGTTCTGGCGGCATTTGTTCTTTCGGGCAATGTGCTGGCTCAGGAAACATCCGACAAAGAAGAACGAAATAAATCCAAAGAGCAAAAAAGGGCTGAAAGACGTGCAGAAATTAATGAGCTAATTAAGAAAGAAGAGGCGGGAGCCATCATTTATAACAAGTACAGCATTTTTGGCGGCAAGCTGTACAACGATGGCTGGGGCTTGCTATACGAACACGGCAAGCTGAAAAATTCTGAAGTAAATAATTTTTGGACAGTAGAAATTGGCGAGCGCAAACACCCCAAGGAGGAAAAACTACGCAGCAATAGCTCGGCTTTCTTCTTTGGCAATCCGCTTATTTACGGTAAGCAGAACAATTTCTTTTTTGTGCGTGGAGGCTTTGGTCAGCAAAGATTGATTGGAGGCAAGGGTGTAAGGCATGGCGTTTCCGTTTCGTTATTATATGGTGGCGGCGTATCGCTTGGCTTACTCAAGCCTTATTACGTGGAAGTGGTTGATCCGCTGACCACCGAGCTTACAGCCATAAAATGGCAGGGAAACGATAGCCGCACCGATACGCTGTTTTTGGACCCAGGCAGTCTGATTGGCGGCTCAAGTGTTTTCAAAGGTTTTGGAGAAATGAGCTTTAACCCTGGTGTTTATGCCAAAACAGGGGTTCGGTTCGATTATGGCCGGTACAATGAGTTAGTAAGTGCCATAGAAGTGGGCATAAGCGGCGATTTTTATTTTAGCAAGATGCCTATAGTACTATTGAATGAACCCAAACAGTTTTTTGGCAATGTATATGTAGCCCTTGAGTTTGGCCGGAGAAAATAGTTAGGCATCACGGCCTGTAAGCATTTTAATTTTTCTATGAGTTGTATTACTGAAAATAGCCTGGAGCAGGCAGCACCGCGAACGAAAAAACCAAACTGGCTGAGGGTGAAATTGCCAATTGGCGAAAGCTATAAACAGGTTCGTGGATTGGTAGATACCTACAAACTGCACACCATTTGCGAAAGCGGCAATTGCCCAAATATGGGCGAATGCTGGGGCGAAGGCACCGCCACCTTTATGATTTTGGGCAATACCTGCACCCGCAGTTGCGGCTTTTGTGCCGTGGCCACAGGCAGGCCCGATCCTGTGGATTGGGACGAGCCACAGCGGGTGGCCGAAGCCATTTACCTGATGAAAGTAAAGCATGCGGTAATTACCTCTGTAGACAGAGACGAACTACCTGATGGGGGCAGTCAGGTTTGGTTCAATACCATAAACGCAGTAAAACAGCTTACCCCCGAAACTACCTTAGAAACCCTTATACCTGATTTTAAAGGGATACATGAACAAATAGCCACAGTGGCCGCTGCTGCGCCCGAAGTAGTGAGCCATAATATAGAAACCGTAGAACGACTAACCCGGCAGGTGCGCATACAGGCCAAGTACTGGCGCAGTATGGATGTGCTGCGCACATTGAAGCAATTAGGCATGCGTACCAAAAGCGGCATCATGCTGGGTCTGGGCGAAACCAAAGACGAAGTATTGCAAACCATGGAAGACCTGCGCCATGCACAGGTAGATGTAATTACCATTGGCCAATACCTGCAGCCTACTCCGCGCCATCTGCGCGTAGACAGATTTTGGCACCCGGACGAATTTGCCGAATTGCGCGAAGCGGGCTATCAAATGGGATTTGATTATGTAGAAAGTGGGCCGCTTGTGCGCTCAAGTTACCATAGCGAAAAGCATGTTTTTCCCGGCTACGGTCGTAAAGTTTGGGAGCAGGAAAAAACAGGATTAGTAATTGGAGCTTAGGATAATATTACTAAGCACCATGTTTTTAAAAAAGATATTCGCATCTGGCGTCAAGCCTGCCCATGAAAATCTATTGCCCCACTCGCTCAGTCTTATTACTTGTTTTTGTTTACTTTTCCCACATTCATGGGTTTTCCCAATTACAACTGCAATGGCAAAATGTAGATAGCCTTTTTGGCCCGCTGCCCGAAGGATTTCACGTCTATAGAACAGCGTCGACCATTGAAGGCAAACCCAATATTGCCTACTATGTTTCGGCGAAACTCAAAGACAAATCGCTTGACTTTACCAGCCAAACCGGACGAGGCAAGCGCTTCACCCCGGCCACCTATTACGCGCAGGAAAATCATCCGCTGCTGGTAGCCAATTGTACATTCTTCTCGTTTGAAACCAATCA
>JAHEMO010000095.1:0-8802 GCA_024643625.1 Chitinophagaceae bacterium | reverse complement strand
GAAGCCCTAAACCTCGATGGCGGCGGCAGTAGTTGCCTGTTGATAAACGGAAAAGAAACCATTAAACCTTCAGACAAGGAAGGTCAACGCGCTGTACCCGCCGTCTTTTTGATTCAGAGTGCTTTCCGTTAACCATGTCAATAAAAATCATCCCGGTTCGTACCAAAGTCTGATGCCGAATGAACCGTTTTGCCTCTGCAAGAACAAACCCATGGGTAGATTTTCGTTGTCAAACATGTATCAATACGCCAAAGACACAACAAGTTATACTTCCTAAAACGGGTGATTTCAGGCAAAATCCAATAGATTTCCGGTCAATAAATTCATGATTATGCAAACGCTTTTAAGAAAATGGTGGGTGCTCATATTGCAAGGCATCCTTTTAATTGTTTTAGGTATTTTCTTCTTCAACCATCCCATGGAGGTTCTTGCAGCCGTTTCCTTTTGGGTTGCGCTGTTTATGGCCGGTAGCGGCGTTCTGGGTATCCTCGCATGGTTTTCATCCGATAAAGATGAGCGTGAAACGGGTATTCTGGTTTGGAGCGTGCTTACCGCAATAGTAGGTGTGCTTATGATGGCGCAATTAGGAATTGCAGCAAAAACAATCACTGTTATATTGGGTCTATGGGTAATAGTAACCGGCATATGGCTGCTGCGTGTTGGCTGGGGTTTGCGGCAACAAACAGCAATTGGTTATCTGATTGCACTAATTGGCCTTTTGGCCGCTATTGCCGGTGTGGCTATCCTGTTCGATTTGCATAAAGGTGCTATTTGGATTAGCTCGCTGTTAGGTTTAGAGGCCATATTGGTTGGTATTGCGCTTATAGCCTTGGGCTTCTTTAAGAAAAATGTAAAAGGCAAGATAGTGTCAGCTGCCGAAACCATACGTAACCGATAAGCCAATTGAATAGAATCCAAAAAACGAAAAAGGAGCCCCTGAAAGGCTCCTTTTTTATAATCCATAGACACGCTTCAACTCTTATTAATTAAGGCTTCTAAAATCAACGGGAACCAATTTGCTCACGCCAGCTTCCTGCATGGTTACACCATAAATTACATCTACGGCGCCCATGGTTTGTTTGTTGTGCGTTACTATTATAAATTGGCTGTTGTTGCTAAACTGCCGAATCATGTTAGTAAACTTTCCGACGTTGGCATCATCCAGCGGCGCATCAACCTCATCTAAAATACAGAATGGCGCAGGCTTAATTAAGTAGATGGCAAATAACAGGGCCGTTGCAGTAAGCGTCTTCTCTCCCCCACTCAGTTGGGTGATATTGCTTGGCCGCTTTCCCTTAGGCTTTGCTACTATTTCAATTCCGGTTTCGGCAAGGTTGTCCGGATCGCGCAAAATGAGGTCTGCCGTATCTTCTTCTGTAAATAAGGCCTTAAATACCTGCTGAAAATTTTCCCGCACAGCATTGAAAGTTTCCAGAAACTGCCGGTTGGCAGTAGCTTCCACTTCCTGTATGGTTTGCATTAAACTCTCTTTGGCGGTTACCAAATCATTTTTTTGCTCCAGAATAAATTCGTAGCGCTTGCGCATTTCCTCATAAGCCTCAATGGCTGTGGGATTTACTTCGCCAAGATTTTCGAGCCGCTTTTTTAAACGATCTGTTTGGATTTGCAATTCATCCACACCCAAATCAGATTCACGCTCTTCATCAATGATATCATCAATATTTATACGGAATTCTACGTCAAGGCGCTCCCGAATACCGGCCAACTGCAGTTTCAAATTATTGAGTTCGTCTTTGATACTGGTCAGCAATTGTTCTACGGATTCTTTGGCCTTTTGCTTGTGACGCAGTTCGCTTTCGCGGGCCTGTATGGCGTTACGATGGTTGTAGTACGCAGAATCTGCTTCGTTCAGGCTGCGTTCCTCGGTTTCCTTACTATGCAAAATATCTTTCAATGCCGTTTCGGCATTTTGCAATACCTGTTTGTTGGATGCTATATCACCATCGCTGCGGCCAAGTTGGTCTATACTTTCCTGAATTTGTTTTTCCAGGCTAAAAATTTGCTGTTGCTTAAACTGTAGCTCCTGCTGTTGTGCCGCTACCAAACTTTGCTGCCGCGTAAAATTGATATTGGCTTCGTTTTGCTGCCCTGCTGCTTTTTGGTATTCCGCCTCAGCTAGTTTAAAGTAATCGTCGCGGGTTTGAATGGTAGAGTTTACATTCTCCAACTTTTCATTAAGTGTTGACAAGAGTTCTCTTACCGCAGCTATGCCTTCGCTTTCCTGCTGCAAATTATCCTGCAATTGCTCTAGCCTTGCAGCAGCCTGTTGCGCAGAGGCCTGCTGATTTTCCAGCTTATTCTGCAACGCATAAGCATTATTGGTCAGTTGTAATATTTCCTGCTCCGTTTGGCGGATGGCATTTTCCTTTAGCTGCTCATTAAAGCCCAGCACTTCTGCATGCTTGCGGCTTATTTTACCTTTTAGTTCATCTACAATAGCTTCCTGTGCGGCAATTTCCTTTTGCAGCTTTTCCAGGTTTTTCATGCGGCCTATCTTTTTTCCTTCAAACAGACCTACGCTGCCGCCGGTGAGTGTGTACTTTCCCTTTACATATTTCCCCGACTTTTCCAGTACTACATGCCCCTGACTATTTTGCAAAGCAGATTCGTCTTCTGCTATAAAAACATTTCCCAACAAATGGCGGGCGAGGTTGCGATAGCGGGCATCTACCTCAATTACTTCCATGGCAGGTTTGGTACCAGGCAAAAACAGGCCATGTGCCGTATCCTGCTGTCGTTGTTCTTTCTCTACAAATGCATTAATAGCATCCAGTAAAAAGAAATTGGCCTTTCCTTTTTGGTGTTGCTCCAGCATATGCACCGCCCGCAATCCTTCCTGCAAATCGCTTACTACAAAGTAGTTAAGGTAGGGCTCCAATACATTTTCAACTGCCGCACGATATTGCTCATGCACATAGATAATATCGCTCAGGATGGGCGCATGCTTAAAGCCTTCATGATGGTGCAGAAACTTTACACTATCCGGATAGCCTTCCATACTATCTATCAGGCTCTTCAGCAAATTGTATTCGTTTTGCCGCTGATCGAGTTTACGATTTTCTTCAATAAGAACGGCACGCAATTGCTCCAGTTCGGCCTGGCCTTCCAGTATTTGTTCTTTGGTTTGCTGATGCTGCTGTTGCAGTTGCTCCAAAAAGTTTTTTCTGTCCTGTAACTCTTTTTCTTTTGCCTCCTTCTCGCGGGTGAGGGTGGTCATCATTTGGCTGCGTTGTGCTTGCTCATCCTGCAATTGGGCTATGCTACGCTGCATATTCACAATGCTGGTATCAGCCACGGCCACTTTCTTTTCGGCATCAAACTGATTGCGCTGCACTGCTTGCAATTCGTTACGCGCCAAATCCAAATCTGCCCTGCGCTCATCATATTGCTTTCTGCTGTTTTCCAGTTCGGCTTGCGTTGTTTTCAGCTGAGCAGACAAGGCTTCAAGCTTCGACTCTTCGGCTGCGATGGCGTCTGTGGTGGATGAAGCCCCATCACGCAGATCCTGCAATTGTCCTTCACTTTTCTGCAGAAAGTCTTGCAGGTTGCGTTGCTTTTCCGCCAGGAAACCCATTTGCTGTTTGGCGAGGCTAATGTCATTTTCCTTTTTGCGCAGTTCCTGCATCAGGTCATTAAACGCATGCTGACGCTGTTGTAAAGCTTTCTCCTGCTCTATCAGTGAAACTCTTTCGCTTTCCAAATCAGCATCTTCTTTGGCAATAGCCGCTTCAAGCGCTATTTTTTTGTCGGTTTCCTCCTGTGTCTGCTCAGTTAGGTGCTTGTATTGCACATGAAATCCTGCCAGCCCTGCCTTGGCCAATTCAATACTCAGCCGACGGTAATCTTTCTTTATTTCATGGTATTTCTCGGCTTTTTTCGCCTGGCTTTCCAGGGTTTTGAGCTGATTGTGTATTTCAAACAAAAGGTCTTCAATACGCGCAAGGTCCTGCTCGGTAGCATCCAACTTATTTTTTGCTTCCTTTTTGCGGGTCTTGTAAATAGAGATGCCGGCGGCCTGCTCCAGCATTTTGCGGCGGCTATTGTCTTTGTCTTTGATGATTTCATCTACCATACCCAGCTCAATTATGGCATAGCTGTCGGTAGAAACACCGGTGTCCAAAAACAGGTTTTGAATATCCCTAAGCCGGCATTGCACATCATTTAGGCGATACTCACTTTCTCCATTCTTATAGAACCTGCGGGTGATAGTTACATTGCTGAATTCCGTGGGCAGCAGGTTTCGGGTGTTTTCGAATGTGAGGCTTACTTCTGCAAGTCCGCTGGCGCTCCGCGATTTTGATCCGTTGAAAACAAGGCTATCCAGATTCTCTGAGCGGAGGTTGCTTATTTTGTGCTCACCTATCACCCAACGAATGCTGTCAACAATATTACTTTTGCCGCAGCCATTCGGCCCAATGATACCTGTTACTCCTTCATCAAAATGAAGTACAGTTTTATCTGCAAAACTTTTGAACCCTTTGATTTCCAAACTCTTAAGACGCATAAGGCTTTTCTTTTTGAGCACATAGTCCAGGACGGACCTCTGTTGCCACTATGCGGACAAAGATATTCGCCAACCCTCGCCAAACGGCAAAACGATGCCACCGCAATCCCGCTTTTATACACTAGTTCTACACAGAAAAAACTATCCCCAAATGTGGTACTCCCTTTTGCATGGTTGGATAGTCATCAATTTGCTATTTTACCCAGCTTTCAGTAATCAATTGGTAGAGATACATTTCAAACACTATTTATGAAAATCCCGCACATCCTTAGGATCCCACAGCAGTTGAAATGGCTAGCCCTATGGTTGGTTTCGGGGATTTGCATGGCCGGACTTCATGCGCAGGAGATGTCACCGCAGGCTTCGGTTGTTGTAAAATTTCTGCATATTTCAGGCCTTAAACAACTGGATAAGACCGCACGGAAAAGTTTAGTATCCCCCAATTTTTATCGGCAACTGGGAAGCGATGCTGCAAAGGCTGACGTGAATATGTATGTTCCTGATAGCTTTCATATTGAATACGATAGCGTTAGAACTGTATCTGCCTTTATTTGGGGACCCTACCGTGGTTGGGCACACCGATTGGTATTTGCCATGGAGCAGGTTGAGGGTGTGTGGTTTATAAGGCCATCCGATGAGGCAAAGCTTAGCAATTCGGGTCTATTCGATCCGTGGATTAGGGTTGACAAAAACATCGACAAAAAACTTTTACCCCCTAAACCGCCTCAATAACGGGTATCCTGCTGCTCACTAAAAAGAATTCTTAATTGTTTATGAACCATTTGGACCAAATCAATGTTTAAACATTAAATTTGCTTAAACAAAAAAAAATACACTATGCAAACAGCAACCGCCACGGGTACTAAATGGGTTTTAGACACCGCACACAGCGAGCTTCTTTTTAAAGTTCGCCATTTGATGATCAGCACCGTTAAAGGTGAGTTCCGCAATTTTGACGCCATAGTTGACGGCAGGAACATCGAGACCGCCAGTATTCAGGTAACCGTAGATGCCGCGTCTGTTTTCACAAACGATGACAAACGCGATGGTCATTTAAAAAGTGCCGACTTTTTTGATGCCGACAATTATCCTGAAATAACCTTCGACAGTACTTCAGTTGAAAAAACAGGTGACGATACTTACAAGTTGCACGGCAATCTTACCATGCGTGGGATAACCAATCCGGTAACGCTTGACGTAGAAGCTGGTGGAATAAACAAAGACCCCTGGGGCAATACCAAAACTGCTTTTTCAGTAACCGGTAAATTTAATCGTAAAGAATGGGGCTTAAACTGGAACGCAGCGCTTGAATCAGGCGGTGTATTGGTTAGCGAAGATGTGCGCATAGCTGCCGAAGTACAATTTATGCTGACAGAGGACTAATAGCAGCTTCCGAAAATTGACTTATCCGACTCACGCAAGTGGGTCTTTTTTTTTGAAAATAGATGGAGACACTTTGGTCAGAAGAAGTTTAATGCGAGATCAAAACCTCATTCCTAAGGCGGGTATTCACTCTCCAATTAATTAAAAAATTTAGAATACCCTACTTTTAGCCCCCTCCAAACAAACACTTTAAGCGCAGCATACCGGCATGAACAATATCAGAAAAATGCCCCTTGGGCAATTGGGTTATGGATTTATAGATGCGGCATATTTACCCGCAGGTGAAGATGAATATTACCTGCGCAACCGTCAAAATCGCACGGGCATTAACTATCGGCAGTTGAGCGCATATGAAATTGAGGTATTGGTGCGCAACCGAAATACATCAGATAACTGGAACAATATTTTGGTTAGCGATGCCTTTAACCCCGAACTGGTGAAGAACTGTAAGTTTTATGGCCTGGTACGCATAGGCAAACTAGAGCCTTATTTTTTAGAATATAGCAGGCTTAAAGTGGCCGTGGGGATGTACAACAGTACCATTATCAGTTGCGATTTTGGCGACAATGTAGTGGTGGATAATGTGAACTACCTAAGCCATTACGTAATTGGCAACGAGGTAATTATTGTGAATGTAAACGAGCTGATGACTACCCCACACGCAAAATTTGGCGTAGGCATTGTAAAAGAAGGCGAGCCGGAGGATATCAGAATATGGTTGGAACTCTGTAATGAAAATGGCGGCCGTAAAGTGATTCCCTTTACAGATATGTTGCCCGCCGATGCCTGGTTGTGGACCAGACACCGCACGAATAAAAAACTAATGCAGCGTTTTGTTGATTTTACCGAAGAGCAATACGATACCAAACGTGGCTACTACGGCAAAATTGGAGATAGAACAGTGATAAAAAACTGCGCTATCGTAAAGGACTGCTGGATTGGCAGCGATGCCTACCTGAAAGGTGCCAACAAACTTAAAAATCTCACCATCAATAGCTCGGCGGAAGAACCCAGCCAGATAGGCGAAGGATGTGAAATGGTAAACGGCATAGTGGGGTTTGGTTGCCGCATTTTTTATGGGGTAAAAGCCGTTCGCTTTATCATGGCCAGCCAATCGCAGTTAAAATATGGTGCCCGCCTCATTAACTCCTATTTGGGTAATAATGCCACTATCAGTTGCTGCGAAGTGCTGAATTCGCTCATTTTTCCAGGACATGAGCAACACCATAACAACAGCTTTCTATGTGCCAGCCTCATCATGGGGCAAAGCAATATTGCGGCGGGTGCCACAATTGGCAGCAATCATAATAGCCGCAGCCCCGACGGAGAGCTGATAGCGGGACGCGGATTTTGGCCGGGCCTCTGTGTGAGCCTGAAACATAATAGTCGGTTTGCCTCATTTACCCTTATTGCCAAAGGCGATTATGCCCATGAATTAGATATCCCACTGCCCTTCTCGCTGGTAAGTCAGGACTTAGCCAACGATGCACTTATTGTGCTGCCCGGTTATTGGTTTATGTACAACATGTATGCGCTGGCACGCAATGCCTGGAAATACCACGACCGCGATAAGCGTAAAGAGAAGGTGCAGACGCTGGAATTTGATTATCTGGCACCTGACACGATTGCCGAAATACAGTCGGCCCTTTTGCTGATAGAAACTGCGGTTGGCCGCCATATAAAGCATGATGCCAACGGACATTTGCTTGATACTGAATACCGTGCAGCAGGCTACCAATATCTGCAACAGCCGGAGGCTGCCCCTATTGCACAACTGCTGGTGAGTGGTTTTGAAAACAGCAAACGTCCCACCTATTTGGTTAAAGCTGTAGAAGGGTACCATTGGTACAAGCGATTGCTGCAGTACTATGGTACCATCTCGCTCATTGAGATTTTGGAACAGGGAAAAGATTGGGAGCATTTATTTCAGGTAGCGGAAAAGCAGCCCGAGACTTCCACATGGATCAACGTGGGTGGACAGTTGATAGCATCACATGATTTGTCGCAGCTAATCAGCGATATTGAAAATGGCATAATTGATGGCTGGCCAATGCTCCACGAACGCTACCAACACCTCGGTAGCCAATATGCCGGGCAGCGGTTAGCTAACGGCCTACAGGTAATAACACAAATAGTGGGTGATGCCAAATGGACGCCCGGTCTCATCAATAATTTGTTGCAACAGGCTGTAGATACCCGGAGGCAAATGCTGATTGAAATTGAGGAAAGCCGGCAAAAGGACTATACCAACCCTTTCCGTAAAATGGTATATGAAGATGCCGCTGAGATGGAAACCGTATTGGGAAGCATGGATGAGAATCCATTTATCCTTTATGAACAAAAAGCAACAGAAGCTTTTGCACAACGCGTTAGCCATCTGCAAAACTCGCTAATCAGCATGCCGGTTTAGCCTGAACAGATTGAACGGCTACCGTTACATTTGTTGGCAACACAGAAAACATGCTAAAAATTGGAATATTTGGCGTAGGCCACCTGGGTAAGTTTCATGTAAACAACTGGAAGCAGGTGGCTGATGCGGAGGTCATTGGTTTTTATGACCCCAATGATGCCAATGCCGAAGCAGTGGTCAAAGAGTACGGTATTCCTCGGTTTACCGTACCCGAGGAACTGGTAAAAGCCTCGGATGCGGTAGATATTATAGCCCCGACCAACCATCATTTTGCATTGGTAAACGCAGCGGTAAGGCATGGCAAACATGTGTTTGTGGAAAAACCATTGGCCGCCACGCTAAAAGAAGCCAGAGAAATAGTACAGTTGGTACGCGAAGCAGGTATAAAACTGCAGGTAGGCCATGTGGAGCGTTTCAATCCGGCATTCTTAGCCGCACTTGATGTGGTGAACCAACCCATGTTTATTGAAGTGCATCGGCTGGC
>JAHEMO010000350.1 GCA_024643625.1 Chitinophagaceae bacterium | reverse complement strand
TTACCCAAATCATCAGCACCGGGAAAACCAAAGCTGCGGTACACATCGGGTGGCACTGCATTATAGCGCACTGTTTCACCCAATGCCTTCGACAGCGATTCGGCCATCTGCGCACAGGTAGGATCATCACCCAGTATACCAACCGTTTGGCCAATCATTGACTTGCCTGCTTTAAAAATGCCGTAGGCACATTTGCCAATATCTTCTGCACCAATACCCGCCAGCTTTTTGTCGGCCATAGGGAATGTAATGGCCAGCACACCATCTTCACCGCGCTTGGGACCCATGCCAAAATAAATCAGGTTTTCCCAGTAGTAAGCCGTTAGTAAAAATGTAGTTGGCACACCCGCTTCGGTAAATTTTTTGTCGCTTTCACCTTTGCCATCAAAATGCGGCACTTTGTATTTTCCATGGATAGTAGGCATGCGGCCATCGTCCAGCGGAATGAAGTCGCGGGTGTCTTCCAGTGTGCTCCAGATTACATGCTGCACACCGTTTGCCGCGGCAGCTTCCGCCATCAGTGCAGCTTCCGCCATTTCGCGTTCGGCCGAAAAATGCTCCCAAAAAAAAGTGACACAATAAGCGCCATAAGCACCTTCCATGGCCTTGTGTACCAATGCCGGATGCGCAAGATCAGCCTGAAATATTTCGGCGCCTGCTGCTGCCAGGGCTTTTGCCGCATCGCTGTCCGGATTGCGGGTAACGGCTCTCACCGCAAACTCACTATTGGGATCTTGTAATATGGCTCTGGCCAAGCCACCGCCTTGTGCGCCTGTGGCGCCAAATACTGTAATAATTTTTTTGTCTGACATCGCTTGATATTTTAGACGGCAAAAGATACAGTTTTTCTCCAATGTTGCAACATTAAATACAGCACCGCACTTCAGGCGGCTTCCCAAGCTTCAACAAACTTTGCAAGCGATAGATACATTTACAGCATGACTATCAGCACACAAGTTGCGCAACACCTGCGAGGCGTATTTTTTGGCGGCAACTGGACGAGTGTCCATTTGCAAGGCAGCCTCAACAATATTAGCTGGCAGCAGGCTATTATGTCCGTACAGGATTGCAACAGCATTGCCCTGTTGGTCTATCATATGCATTACTATGTAACAGCGCAGTTGCGCGTTTTGCAGGGGCTGCCGTTAGATGCGCACGACAAGTACAGTTTTGATATGCCGGCCATCACCTGCGAAGCCGATTGGCAGCAACTGCAAAGCCAATGCCTGCAGGATGCGGAAGCACTTGCCGCATTAATTGACCAACTGGACGACACTGTACTGATGAACGATTTTACCGATGCCAAATACGGTAGCTACTACCGCAATCTGCATGGTTTGATAGAACACACGCATTATCACCTGGGTCAAATAGTGTTGCTGCGCAAAATTTTAGCTGCGCAAGCCATGGTTACTTAAAACAGTTTTTCGTTGGGAGGCTTTATGCCGGCAGTACGCAGGTATACCGTAGCCTGACCCCGATGGTGGGTTTGGTGTTCAAACCCTTTACTGATCCATGCATAGCGGGTAAGATCAAAACTGCCGCGCTTTACTTGTTCAAACAATTTGGTTGCATCCATTTGCTGCACGGCGTTTATACAAAAATCGTAGCTGGCCACTACATAATACCTTACGCTATCGGCCGTAACGGCACCCGCACGCTGCTCCATGGCCGCACCATAATTGATGCGTTCTGCTCCGCTGCCGTTGGCCACTAAACTAACATTGCCCTGTGCCAGATGAAGCATTTGCTGGGCAAAGCTGCGCACGCTATCATCAGGCCGAAAGCTGTATTTTGATGCCGGCATAGCATCGAGATATTCAATGGTGAATGCTTTGGCCCGCTGCCAGTCGGCAATCATTTGTGTTTTTACAGCATCAGCATCCTGGGCATACAAAGCGCTGCATATCGAAAACAGCATGGCTGAAAGCATTAGTTTTTTCATAGTGGTTTGTTTGGCAGAAAAATAGTGCGTGCCTTTGGCAATAACGAATGTTTTTGTACAAACGGACAGCCATGCGCGTTAGCCGGTGCCTGCTTCAGCCAGCGCGTTAATGTCTTTGTTTTCCAAATAGCGTGCTGCAGGTGGATGCATCACCGAATTAATCATGGCCTGCCCCAGTCTGGTAGTGGTGGTAATATTGGCGGAGCGCTTGAGCAATGGAAATAGCGGCCGGGTGAATTTGTACATAGCACTATACCAACCGGTGCGTGAGGTAATGCCTTTTTCAGGAATAATAATGCCGGGCCTGAACATAAAAGCCTGCGCAAAACCTTTGGCCAGCACATAGTTTTCTGTTCGACCCTTTACCCGCGCCCACATGCTGCGGCCTTTTTCTGTGCTATCGGTTCCTATGCCCGATACATAGTTGAAGGTCATACCGGGATTGCAGGCATACATCGTATCTGCAAGCGCTTTGGTGATGTCAAAGGTTAGCTTGCTGTAAGCCTCCTCGCTAAGGCCTATGGCCGATACGCCCATACAGTGGAAACAGGCATCCGGCTTTCCCAGCTTTGCTGCCAGGCTTGCAACCTGCATAAAATCGGGCAACAGCAACTCTTGCAGTTTAGCATGCTGCATACCCAGCGTGTTGCGATTGATAACTGTAACCTTATCGATATGCGCACTCTCCAGACATTCCAGCAGCGCTGCTTTGCCTACCATTCCGGTAGATCCTGTTATTACTACATGCATGGCCATGGCTGTAAAGTAGCACATAGCATCCATCCATAAAAAAACCGGAAGCAAAGCTCCCGGTCTGTATGCAATATTCAGGTAAATATTAATGGTGATGCTGATGCTCAGCCATCTCTTTATTAAAGTCGTCAAGCGATACCGCCTGATCATCAAAGGCCCCTACTTTTTGTTCGAGCACGCCAAACAGTTTATTGGTCAGCAGCTCATTGTAGGTGCGGTCGATATATTTCTTGTCCTGCATCATGCGGTCTACATAGCTGTCCAGCCATTCGTAGCCTTCGGTATTGCCTTCCTGAATGCCCATATAGCCCATCATTTGCACGCGGGCATAGTCTTTCAGTTCTTCAGGAGTTATGTTGATGGCTTCGCTTTGCATAAGCGCATCGCTTATCATGCTCCACTTCAGGTTTTTAAGGAAAGA
>JAHEMO010000349.1 GCA_024643625.1 Chitinophagaceae bacterium | reverse complement strand
ACAGCCCGACATGGGATGATTCTACCGTCCAAATATCAGGAGGCAGTGCCGCAGTGAAATTCCTGGAATCGGCAATGAACATTGAATAGCCAGCCTTCTACCCTACCCATCGCAGCGTCAACGGTCAATTAAGCGCTAAAGCCCATGTAAAAGTTTAGTATTTTTTAATTGCGGGTGCCTAAAGTTGGCATTTTGCGCCATGGATTATCTATTTAATTCTTGATAATCAATGCCTTATCTCATAGTTGGCGGTGGCTGCTACAAAATTGCCAGTAATATGTACAAAATTACCATCGGCCCCGTGGCAGGCAGGCTACTTTGCCATTCGATTGCCAGAATTACCAACCAATAATGCCATATGACGATGCTGCTTAATGCTGTTAGTTACATCTGCTGGTACGGATTTAATCGGTTAGCGCCTGCCAGGTACACCAGCTTGTTGTTTGCCCGACAAATAGGTTGATACAGGAATTAAACGCATGTATGCGCCGCTTTGGCTTGTAACCGGCTTTCCCAATTTTTTTAAAACAAACCAACCAAACTGTCTATGAAACGAGAAATGCGATTGCTGCCCTGGCTTAGGCAAGGGATTTTTACCATGAGTGCCATATTGTTTGCACTAACCCTGGGTATAGCCCAAAGCAGAACAATTAGCGGTAAAATAGCTGATGCAAACGGTGTACCTATGGAGGGTGTTTCGGTTGCTGTAAAGCAAACCCGGGTAGCCACCACTACCAATGCCAACGGCAATTTTAGCCTTGTAGTACCAGCCGCAAATAGTACACTCATTTTTACCTATGTGGGGTACACCACCGTGGAAATGCGGGCGGATGCCGGCAGTTTTGACAATATTGTAATGCGGCCCGATGAGGAAGCCTTGCAGGATGTAGTGGTGATAGGCTATGGCACTGTAAAAAAATCGGATCTTACCGGTTCCGTAGCCACCGTTAAACCCAAAGACTTTACGCAGGGAGCTAACGTTAGCCTCGACCAGGCACTTTCCGGAAGGGTCGCCGGTGTGCAGATTTCGCAGAAAAGCGGCGAACCCGGTGGTGCCATGAATGTGAAAATACGCGGCGTAAGTTCCATTACCGGTGGCAGCGATCCATTGTACGTTATTGACGGCATGCCGGTCAATAACATACCGGCCGTTTCGGCCAATGGCGATCGCTTTCCCAATAATCCCAACCAGCGCAATCCACTCAATTCACTCAATCCTTCCGACATTGAATCGGTAGAAATTCTAAAAGATGCATCGGCCACGGCCATTTATGGTTCGCGGGGAAGCAACGGGGTGGTGATAATTACCACAAAACGTGGTAACAAAGACCGCCTGAGCATAAACTACAACGGATATTACGGTACACAGCAGGTAGCCCGCAAACTGGATCTGCTTACCGGCGATGCATACAAACAGGTGCACAACGACATTATTGATGCCGGTGGCGGTGTGCCTTCGGAGCGGGTAACCAACGATGTGGTGAGTACAGATTGGCAGGATCTTATTTTTCAGCAGGCACCCATCCAAAGCCACGATTTGAGCTTCTCCGGCGGTAAGGATAATACCCGCTTTTATGCCTCGCTTGGCTATTTCGATCAGCAGGGCGTAGTGAAAAACTCCGGCTCAAAGCGTTATACCGCAAGGGTAAATATAGAAAACTCGGTGGCACAGAAATATGCCTTTGGCCTTAGCCTGAACACCTCCTATATACAGGAAGACTACAATTCCGTAGGCCTGGGCGTAAATGAGAACGGCAGCGGCTTGTATGCCGCTATTTACTACGATCCCAGTTATGCGGCTTTTGATGCCAATGGCGATTATTTCCGCTCACCATTTATGGGCACATTCGACCATCCCGTGGCGCTTATAAACGGCCAGTTTGCCAACAGTGATAACTACCGCACATTCGGCAACGTATTTGGCGAGTACTTTTTTGTACCTGCGCTATCGCTGAAACTTAGAGCAGGCGGAGATTTTAATAATTCACGGCGCAATACATGGACATCGCCCGAAACCATTTCCGGGTTACCGTTTGGCGGCATAGCATCCATTAACACAGGTACTACCAGCTATTATATGGGGGAGGCTACGCTGAATTATAAAAACAATTTCGGCAACAAACATGCGGTAACCGGCTTGCTTGGCGCAACCTACGACCGGTACGGCTCCAGCAGTTTTGGCGGTAGCGGCAGAGGGTACGCGCTGCCCGATCTTACGTACGATGCCATTGGCAGCGGCGATCCTATTCAAAACGGCATTGGCAGCGGCAGGGCTTCTACCAAGTTAGTATCGTATCTGGCAAGAGCCACTTATGCGCTCAATAGTCGCTACCTGTTCACCGGTTCTGTGCGGGCAGATGGTTCCAGCAGATTTGGCCAAAACAACCGCTTTGCGGTATTCCCTTCAGCCGCTTTTGCCTGGAAAGTGCACGAAGAGGGCTTTATGCAAAATTCAAAACATATCACCGAGCTTAAGTTTCGCACCAGCTTCGGATCGGTCGGCAATCAAAATATTGCCAACTACCTGTATTTCAGCACTTTCTCCGGTGGCCCGGGAGTATTGTTTAATGATAATATCAACACCTCTATATCACCTACCCGCCCTGCTAACCCTGATCTGAAATGGGAGGGTTCGCAACAGTTTGATGTGGGCTTTGATTTGGTGATGTATAACGGCAGGCTAAGCGCCACCGTAGACTATTTTAACCGAAAAGCCATCAACCTGCTGCTGGCCCTTCCGCTGCCGCTAAGTACTGGCTTTGGTAGTCGTACAGAAAATATAGGCGATATGCGCAACCAGGGTGTGGAGCTAACACTGGGTGCCAAAGTGATTGACACCCGCAATTTTAGCTGGTCGCTAAACACCAATTTTACCTGGCTTAAAAACCAGGTGCTAAACCTCGGCCCAATCGACGATATTATTCGCGGTGGTGCGGGCAATTTGGGTAACTACGAAATAGTGCGCCCCGGTGAATCCATTGGCTCCTACTATGGATTTGAAGTACTGGGTGTGTGGCAATCCGGCGACGATTTTTCCAAAGCTCCAACAGGTGTAAAACCCGGCGATCTGAAATTTTTGGATGTAGATGGCAATAACCAAATTAATGCAGCCGATAGGGTGGTACT
>JAHEMO010000094.1 GCA_024643625.1 Chitinophagaceae bacterium | reverse complement strand
GGAATGCCTTGGCGCACAACGCCAAAAGGAATAGCAGCAGCAATACACATTGTAAAAAATTACGAAAAGCAGTAAACATAACTAAGGAATCAAATATAGTTGCTTGGCTTATGATGCACTGATCGTACAAGTGTCGCATAGGATGGTGACATTGCTTGCGAAAGCAATAGTTACAAAAATGAAAATAGCCCCGGCCAACAATTTCCTTATTACCGCATAAGGCAAATGCCAACGATTGATTGCAAAAGGATTGTCGGATTGTATAGATATGTATTGGCGCAAAAAAAGGCTGCCTCCATTGCGGAAGGCAGCCTTTACTATAATACACTTGTTGAATGTGCTTACTGCACCAACAGTTTAGTCGTTCTCATCATTTTACCATTATCCAACTGAATGAGGTAAGTGCCGGGCATAAGCTTCTGCACATCCAGCACAGCCGTGCCATTAGTGGCAGGAGCCACACCGGTTGCCATCCTTTGCCCATTGGCATTGTAAATGGTATAATTGAGTGAGCCGGTTGTGTTGGCCATGCTTACCATTACCCTGCCATGTGCAGGATTCGGATACAGCACCAACTGCTGATTGCTGTTCCAGTTTATCAGTTTTACTGCCGAGAAAGTAAAGCGGCCGTCCTGATCAATTTGCTTGAGGCGGTAGTAGTTGAGGCCTTCAGCAGGAGCATTGTCTAATACACTGTACGACTGCAGGGTATTGCTGTTGCCTTTACCATCTACAAACTGCAGTGGCGTAAAGCGGTTGCCATCGTTACTGCGCTGTACTTCGAAGCCAAGGTTATTGGTTTCGGTAGCGGTTTGCCAGTTCAGTACTACACCCTGAGCGCCTGCAGCTGCATCAAATTTCAGCAGCGAAACCGGTAATGGAGCTTCACCAAAAATAATATCATCAAAATAATAGGTTCTTTCACCGGCAGTGGCACCGTTAACCCCAAAATTGAAGAAGATGGTTGCTTTATTGTAATTATATCCATAATTGATAGCTGCAGTGCCATTTGCCTGATTTGCAAAATTGAAAGTCAGGGTTTGCCATCCACTAGCAACGGTTGCAGTGGCTTCAGTTTCCACCGACTTGGTTGGGTCGTTTGAATCTTCCACTTTAAGCCTTACCTGAATGGGGGCATGTGGCGTCCAAACACGAACTGACATTTTTGCATTGCCCTGTGTAAATGGAATCTTGCTGGAAAAGCCCGATCCACCCGCTGCTGAAACAGTTGTGCCTGCATAGGTTTGTGCAGTATTAGATTTTACCGCTTTTCCAACCTTATTATTTGCGTCGGTCGGGTCAACAACAATAGTTGAGTTCTCTGCACCTTCAAATCCAATCAAACCATAGTTCACGCCTGGATCATCAAAGGTTACAGGCAAATTCATCTGGGTAAGCCCGCCGCTTTCTGTGATTAGGCGAATGTCATCAAAATAAAAGGTGAAGTTGGCACTACCATCACCTGCGATACCGTTGTCGAAAATAAACACCAGTTTTGAATACTGATTAGCTGTGTTGATACCGCTATAGTCGAATGTGAGATCTTCCCAGGTGTTGGCGGTTGTAGTAGACGCTTGCTTCTCAAAAAATTGCCCCGAGTTGCCTGCGTTCTCCACTTTCAGCAACACTTGAGCTCCCACACGCGGGGAGTACACTTTCATTTTGAAAGTTTTGTTGGTGTTGAAGTTAATGGGAGACTCCAGGAAAAGCGATGAGCCCGCATAAACCGCGCCGGTGCCTTTTACCATTTTGGCCACTTTGTTTGAAGTATTGATGCCCGTTTTAAAGGGATTGTCCTCTCTTGTAGCCATCCCGCCTTCAAAGTCGCTGAATGTGTAATTAAGGCCTTCGGTTTCAAATTCTACCGGTAGCACAGGCTTTGGCACAATAACGCCCGACGATACAAGCCTTACGTCATCAAGAAGCCAGGTATAGTTTGCTGAACCATCCCCTTGCGTACCATTGTCAAATATGAAAATTATTTTCTGGTAGCTATCGGCTGTATTAACCAACGTGTAATCGAAAGTGAGTTCTTCCCAAGTGTTGGCTACGGTGGTGAAGACTTCCTTTTGGAAGAAGATACCAGCGTTGTTAAGGTTTTCAATTTTAAGCAACACCTTGGCTCCTACCCGAGGGGAGTACACTTTCATCTTGAAAGTTTTGTTGTTCGATCCAAAATCGATTGGGGCAGTCAGCGTGATTAAGCTTCCGGCATATACTTGACCGGCATTTTTAACCATGCGGGCCACTTTGGGAGAGGTATTAATGCCGGAAGATTGCGGATTGGTGATAACGGTAAGTACACCACCTTCAAAATTGGTTATTGGATATTCGATGTTTGCCTCAAAATCGAGGGGCAGGACTACCTGCGAAAAGACGAAAACGGCAGGCAGTAATCCTGCAAGCAAAGCGTAGATTTTTTTCATAGACAAGTTTTTTATTTTTTTTTAAGCGAACGCTGCAAACAAGTTTTCAGGATATCCGGAACTCAAACCTTCTGGCAAACCAGCAATTTTGGTACCAACAGCCAAAGCAATCTCTGCATCGTCCCTTGAATGCGCAAAGTACATCTGCCTATCATTCATTGCAATTTTTGTGTATGCATATGGGCTATACAGGAGCAAAATGCTATATATACATTGCATATACAGCAACCGAATCTCAGTAAAGACCGGGGTTTGGGGTTACCCGGGTTTCGGTAGAATTTTCTTTTTTGCGCTCAATTTCATGGAAACCCTATAAGCTTTTCAGTAGCTTTTGTGCATTCTTTTATCTTTGCCGCCCTTAACAAAAGGGGGTGTGTATTATCCGGTTGGCATTACGTCAGGACCGGCCATTATCCAATCCCGAATTTCTTCCAGCGCAAGGCATAGTCGCCCGGCAACAAAAAATTAAGATGGCATTTAACCACAGGATAAAGATTACAGCACTCTTGCGTACAGCGCCGGAGCAACAGGATATAACCGTAATGGGCTGGGTGCGCACTTTCCGCAGCAACCGGTTTATAGCCCTTAACGATGGCAGCACCATTAGCAACCTGCAGGTGGTGGTAGATTTTGAAAATACCGATGAAGCCCTTCTCCGTCGGATTACTACCGGCGCCTGCCTGCGGGTAGCCGGTAAGTTAGTGGCCAGTACCGGCAGCGGCCAAACCGTGGAAGTGCATGCTACCCAAATTGATATTTTGGGCGATAGCGATCCGGAGAAGTTCCCCCTACAACCCAAAAAACACAGCCTTGAGTTTTTGCGGGAGATTGCCCATTTGCGTCCGCGTACCCAAACTTTTGGTGCCGTGTACCGGCTGCGCAACACGCTGGCGGCAGCTACCCATGAGTTTTTTCAGGGGCGTGGTTTTGTATACTGGCACAGCCCCATTATTACCGCAAGCGATGCAGAAGGTGCCGGCGAAATGTTTAGGGTAACCACCCTGCCCATGGACGGTACAGCACCCCGGCTGGAAGATGGCAGCATCGACTACCGCGAAGACTTTTTCGGCAAAGCCACCAACCTTACTGTAAGCGGTCAACTTGAGGGTGAACTGGGTGCCATGGCACTGAGCGAGATTTATACGTTCGGGCCCACGTTTCGTGCGGAAAACAGCAATACCGCCCGGCACCTTGCCGAGTTTTGGATGATAGAGCCCGAGATGGCTTTTTATGATCTGGAAGACAACATGAACCTGGCAGAGGACTATATCCGCTACCTGATTGAGGCTGCTATGTCGCGTAATGCCGATGATCTTGCTTTTCTCGATCAGCGCCTGCAGGAGGAAGAAAAGGCTCTGCCGCAAGACAAGCGCAGCGATATGGGGCTTAAGGACAAATTGCAGTTTGTAATCGATAACAAATTTGAACGGATTACCTATACCGAAGCCATTGATATATTGCTCAACAGCACGCCATATAAAAAGAAGAAGTTTCAGTATGAAGTGGCCTGGGGCATTGACCTGCAAAGCGAGCATGAGCGCTATCTGGTAGAAAAGCATTTCAAAAAACCGGTAATTGTTACCGGCTATCCCGCTGCCATCAAAGCCTTTTACATGCGCATGAACGATGGTTGCGAACCCGGCCGCGAAACGGTAGCCGCTATGGATATACTGGCGCCCGGGATCGGCGAAATAGTAGGTGGTTCGCAGCGCGAAGAAAGACTGGATAAATTACTGGCCCGCATGGATGCTATGGGTATTCCCGCACATGAAATGGAATGGTTTTTAGATACCCGCCGCTTTGGTGCCTGCCCGCATAGTGGCTTTGGCCTTGGCTTTGAGCGCATGGTGCAGTTTGTTACCGGCATGACTAATATCCGCGATGTAATACCCTTTGCCCGCACGCCTAAGAACTGTGAGTTTTAATTCCTTATGATACAATAACCCCAACCCCGGTTGGGGTTATTAATTTTTTACAACCCACCGGTACCACTGTACAACGTCACCGGTCCTGCAAGCTGCAGTTTCAGCACCGTTACATAGGGGTCAAGGGCTTGCTGCGGCACATCAATAAATATGAGGCCGGGCACTTTGCTCCAGCTTATTTTTCCTACCACCTTATGCGTCAGGGGGGTGCCGTTACCCAGCACCGTGATGCTGTTTATTTGATTGGCCAGTCCCTTGATTTTTAGGGTACCTGTGGGCCTGCCTTGTAAAAACAGATACAGGACGGTACTGTCTTTGCTCAGTGTGGTAGGTCCATAAAAATGACCATTTGGTATGCCGGCCAGCGTACCAAAAACCGCTTCGCCATTACGTTTGTTCCAGCCACCCAATTCGCGTAGCACATGGGTGGCCTCCGGAGGTATAGTGCCATCTTCCTTTGGTCCCACATCAAGCAGGAGGTTGCCACCGGTACCCACCACATCAGTAAAAATGCTGATGATTTCGCCGGGAGTTTTCCAGTTATTGTCCTTATGCTGATAGCCCCAATTATCGTTAATGGTCATGCAGAGTTCCCACCATGGATAGGCTGGTTTGGATAAGGGAATATTTTGCTCCGGGGTTTCATAATCGCCATAGCCTTGTAGCCGGCTATTGATAATGGCGTTTGGATTATCGCGTAAAATGAGCTGCCGCACCTTGGCTGCTTCCCATTCTTCAGCACTATGTTCCCAATCCCCATCAAACCAAAACAAATCGGGTTTGAAAAGCGTGTTTATCTCCACCACCTGCGCCTGAAAGAATTGCCGGAAACGCTGCCACCGGTTATAATCGTCGGGTATACGGTAGCGGTTGCTGTCACGCAGAAACGCCGGGTAATCCGTATGCGTCCAATCAATAAGCGAATAATAGGCGCCTGCTTTCAGGCCACGTTGGCGCAGGGCTTCAAACAGCGGCGCTATCAAGTCTTTTTTTGCCGGTGTAGCTTGCACACTGCTCAGCTTGTTGAGGCGGGTATCGTACATAGCCACACCATCATGATGCTTGGTAGTAATAACAGCATAGCGTGCGCCTGCCTCCTTAAATAAATCGGCCCAGGCATTGGGGTTGTATTGGCTTAGTGTAAAGCCATTCAGCTGCTGCATGTAGCTGCTATGGCTTATTTTCTTATTGTAAAAGCTCCACGATTCATCCACACCATCTACCGCGTATATCCCTGCATGTACAAAAATGCCCAGTTTAGCATCGGCAAACCATTGCATTTTTTCCCTGATGCTATTGGCATCAATCATTTTTTGCGCCAGGGTATGTTTGGTAAAAAAGATCAGCAGTAAAAATGTAGTTCGTGCAAGGAGTCGATTCATATCGGTATTGTTTACGCTACTCAAATCAGTGGATAGTTATTATTGATGCGTTTGATTCAAATCAAATATTTTTTGCATAGCCACCCATTTCTCACCCGGTTTTGCAAAAGGCAACGCCTGCTGATAATCCCACATCAATGCCTCCCATTGTTGTACATGATTATTGGCAGCATCGGCTGCCGCTTTTGCCTCAAATGAGAATCCATCCGTAGTCTCCATAAGCATAAAAAGTCTGTTGCCTACCCGATAGATTTCCATGTGCAAAATGCCGGCTTTCGTTATGCTTTCTATAATCTCCGGCCACACTTTGCGGTGGTAATCATCGTAGGCTGCGATAAGCGCAGCGTCGTCTTTTAAGTCAAGGGCAAAGCAGTATCGTTTCATGGTTTCCATAATTTATAGGGCACGATCGAGATGCACATAGCCGCCATCTACATGTATCAACTGTCCGGTGGTATGGCTTGATTTTGGCGACAGCAAAAAGGCAACCATATTGGCTATCTCCTCTGCAGTGGTCATTCGCTTATCAAGCGGAATTTTTGTAGTAATCTCTTGCAGTTTTTCTTCAGGATTATCAAAGCTGCTGATCCATTTTTCATACAAAGGCGTCATGCATTCCGCTACAATTACTGCATTTACCCGAATGCCCATAGGGAGTAATTCAACCGCCCATTCGCGGGTAAGTGCATTGCGGCCGCCATTGGCTGCCGCATAGGCTGATGTGTTGCCCTGCCCGGTTTCTGCAGTCTTGGACCCTATGTTTACAATGGCGCCTTTTGTTTCCTGCAAAGCGGGTAATGCATAGTGCGCCAGTAAATAATAATGCACCAGATTTTTGTGCAGCGATTGCATAAAGGCTTCATAGGTACCCGACGTCAATCCCACACCGTCGTTTACGCCGGCATTATTTACCAATCCATCTAATCTTCCAAATTTCGCTATAGCTTCCGCTACAACTTGTTTACAGGCCATGGGGTCAGTAAGTTCTGCCACTAACTGATGTACCTTACCTCCTCTATTGGTTATGTCTTCCACCGCGCTTAGGTTATCAAGTTCATTCCGGCCAACAATAATCGGAATAGCACCTTCGCCGGCAAGTACGGATGCTATGCCAAAGCCTATGCCTTTTGCACCACCGCTTACCAATATGTATTTGTTTTGCAATTGCAGGTCCATAACTTAAAAGTTCAATTGATAAAATGATTGAGCCGTGCCGCACATGATGGCTTGTTGTTCTGTAGCCGATAATTTTTGTACATGATTCGCCACCAAATCAACCACCGTTTTGTATGTGGCCGCTAATTGGCATACTGGAAAATCGCTGCCAAACATCAGCCGATGTGGTCCGAAAATTTCGAGTAGTTCATCTATCACTTTTATAATTTGTTCGGGTTGCCAGTGCTGCCAATCCGCCTCCGTTATCAATCCGGAAATCTTGCAGTACACGTGCTCCATATCGGCAAATGCATGCATCTGTAATTTCCACTCGTCCGTCACGCCGCGCTTTATATCGGGCTTGGCACCATGGTCTATTACCAGTCGCATATCGTCGTGCAATTTTGCAAACTGTATGGCCGCCGGCAGTTGTTTGGGGAATATCAAAATATCATAGGCATAGTTGTGCGCTGCCAATGCCTGTATGCCGCGCTTAATATCGCTACGCAACAAAAAATTGTCGTCGGGTTCTGATTGTACAATATGTCTGAAACCTTTTAGTAATGGCATGCCGCTATAATGGGCTAATTGCTCATCAATGTTTGCTGCGGTAAGATCTATCCAACCCACAACGCCTTTGATAAAATTATGCTCGTCGGCAAGTTGTAGTAAAAAAGCAGTTTCCTCATCCGATTGATCTGCCTGTACGGCCACGCAGGCAAATACCCCTGCTTCCTGCATGATGGGCCACGCATCTGCGGGCATGTAGTGCCTGCGCAGCACTTGCATATCATCAGTTATCCATGCATGTCGCTGTGCATGATACTGCCAAAAATGTTGATGGCTGTCTATCCTCTGGTTAGGCTCCATGCTTTTGCTTTTTGATGGCTTTCGCCCAAACCTGCCACACTAAGCGAAATTTCGTCGCCGGGTTTCAGATAAACCGGTGTAGGCTTTATGCCTAATCCCACACCGGGTGGAGTACCGGTACTTACAATATCGCCCGGCAACAAGGTCATGAAGTGGCTGATATAGCTTACCAGGAAAGGTATTTTAAAAATCATGTTGGCAGTAGTGCTGTTTTGATAACGATGTCCGTTTACTGTAAGCCACATCGGCAATGCATCTACGTCGGCTATTTCATCTTTGGTTACCAGCCATGGTCCAAGCGGTGCAAAAGTATCGCAGCCCTTACCCTTGCACCATTGGCCACTTCTGTTCATTTGATAATCTCTTTCGCTATAGTCGTTGTGCAGGCAAAAGCCGGCTACGTAGTCCATAGCCTCCGCTTCGGACACATAGCTTGCTTTTTTTTCCATTACAAAAGCTATCTCTACCTCCCAATCAGTTTGGGTACTGTCTTTGGGAATAATCAGATCATCAAAAGGCCCGCATATGGCGGTTGTAGATTTAAAAAACAATACCGGCTCTTTAGGCGTGTCTGCTCCCGTTTCTTTTACATGGTCGGCATAGTTGAGTCCAACACATAATAGTTTGGATGGCCTTGCCACCGGTGGACCAAGCCGCATATGTTCCGGCAGTGTTGGTAAATCTTCTGCATTGGCCGCTATTGCTGCTAAAGCCTGCAAACCACCCGAAGTAAAAAAGTGCTCATCGTAATCGGTAAAATGTTGGGATACATCTTTATAAACGCCATTTATGTATAAGCCCGGTTTTTCCTTTCCCGGCATTCCGTGTCGTATTAATTTCATAAGTAAATATTTATGGTGTTGGCATTGGGTTGAAATATAGTCCCATTTCTGCAAGGTGTATGGTATCTCTTGCTTGTGTAATGATGATTCTGAATTGCGTAGCACGAACTGTTTTGAATGATACTAATCGTTTGTAACCCACGGTGCTTCCGCTTGCAACGGTATGCCAGGTATTATTGTGTTCATATTGCAACACGAAAGCTTCAATGCGTTGTCCATGGCGAATATTTTCCTGCATGGCGAGTACATTACAGGTAACAGGTGAGGCAAAATCTAATGGAATAATGGTTGAATCCTTTTCACTGAATGGTATATCCGTGGCATCGTTGCCATCAAAAAGAATATTGGCAGATGGAATGTTTGTGCCGGCAAGTTTCGCCAGATTTTGATGAAAGATACTATCACGGGTTTTCTTCCACGCCTTCAATATCGCCACATCATTTTCGTGCAATCGTCCACGCTTGTCGGGCGGCAGATTTATTAAGAGTACTCCATTGCGGCCCACACTGTTGAAATATATATCCAGCAGTTGCACAGCAGTCTTCACTTTGTCATCTTCTTCTGCATGGTAGAACCAACCGGGACGGATTGACACATCCGTTTCTGCAGGATACCATACCAGGGCTCTTGCGTCGGCAATTTTGGCACGGCTGCCCAAATCGGTTCCCATCATATCGCCCATGGGTTTAAAAGCAAGATCCTGCTGCGACAAGGCGGCTACCGTTGCTTCATCCATATGGTTAGCCGGCACCACGCTCCATTCGGTTTCTCTGCCATGCCCCGTTTCGGTACCTACCCATCTTACATCGGGGCCCATAATGGCTATTACGGCTTGCGGCTGCAATTTTCGAATGAGTGCATACCAACGGTTGAAATCGTACACCTGCTTCTTTCCATTGGGCCCTTCACCATTGGCGCCATCAAACCATACTTCGTCTATTCGGCCATATTGTGTTAGCAGTTCGGTAAGTTGGTTGGCAAAATATTCGTTGTAAGCTTCGGTGCCATACAAGGGGCTGTTTCGGTCCCATGGCGATAAATAGACGCCAAAGCCAAGACCGGCATCTTTTGCCGCTTTTGCTACTTCCTTTACCACATCGCCTTTGCCATTTTGCCATGGCGATGCGGCTACGCTGTGTTTGGTGTACTTACTTGGCCAAAGGCAAAAGCCATCGTGATGTTTTGCAGTAAGTATCACTTGCTTTATACCTGCCGCCTTTGCTGCCGCCATCCATTGTGTAGCATCAAATGCTGTAGGGTTAAATAAAGCAGGATTTTCTTTACCATCACCCCATTCACGATTGGTAAAGGTATTGATGCCAAAATGAAAGAAGGCGGTTAGCTCGAGTTGTTGCCAACGGAGCTGCCTTGGCGCAGGTACTACCCTTGCTGCTTTTGTTATCCTTTCGGATTCGGTTTCATTGGCCTCCAGTAGTACAAAATTTTGTTGTGCTGCTGTGCGGCTGCACCATACTAACAACAGCAATACATGCCATATGATTGTTTCTTTTCGCATTAATTATTGAGTGTTGTAAAGCCGCCGTCGATGGGGTAATCGCAGCCGGTTAAAAAAGCTGCTTCGTTGCTCACAAGGTATAGTGCCAAAGCGGCTATTTCTTCGGGCGATGCCATCCGGCCAATGGGCTGTGTCCGGGATAGTTTTTCAAACATTTCCGCTTCTTCGCCGGGATAGTTTTTTTGCAGAAAGCCATCTACAAATGGCGTGTGCACCCGCGCCGGCGAAATGGAATTGCAACGAATATTATCCTGAATAAAATCTTTGGCTACACTCATGGTCATGGCTTTAACCGCACCCTTGCTGGTACTGTAGGCAAACCTGTCGGCAATGCCTACCGATGATGCAATCGATGTCATGTTGATGATACTGCCACCACCCACTTGCTGCATAAGTGGAATAGCGGCCCGCAGGCAATTATATACGCCCTTTACATTGATGCGCATGATATTGTCAAAAGTATCTTCATCGGTATTGTCTGCGCGGCCAATATGGCCAATGCCGGCATTATTCACTAAAATATGCAGCGGGCCAATAGCTGCAAAAATATCATCAACAACCAGTTGCATACCTACGTCCCCTATATGCATATGGGCATTGCCGCCAGCCGCAGAAATAAGTTGAGTTGTTTCTGATGCCTGCGCTTCCTGCATATCAATAATATGTACGGCGGCACCCTGTGTGGCAAACAGTATAGCTATAGCGCGGCCTATTCCGCTTCCTCCACCCGTTACTACAGCCGTCTTGTTGTTTAATGCAAACATCATTGCTTAATTAGGTTTGAATAGTTATGATTGAATATTGCTTACCTTAATCCGATGGCCTTTTACGGCAAAATACCACACTACAAAAAAGCATACCAGGGGAACAAAATAGCCATACTGAATATGTCCCGTGGCATCGCTTATAATACCCAATACCGGTGGTAGTAATGCGCCACCTACAATGGCCATCACTATCATACTGGATCCGAGTTTGGTATCGGCTCCTAAATCTTTAATGCCTAAAGAAAAAATAGTGGGAAACATAATAGACATAAAAAATGATACACCTATTAATGACCAAACGACAATAGTACCTTCCGAGGCAATGGCTATGGATATTAAGGTAATGCAGGCTACAGCAAAGATGGCCAGTAATTTGTGGGGTGTTATATAGCGCATAAGAATTGTGCCTGCAAAGCGTCCGGCCATAAAAGCTACACCATAGCCTAACCCCAGATAACCGGCTGCCGTTTTTTCATCGATACCTGCTACCTGTGTGCACATTCGAATAAAGAAACTGCTTACGCATACCTGCGCACCTACGTAAAAGAATTGAGCAACCACAGCCCAGGTCAGGTGGCGGTGTCGCAAGGCATGCAAAGGATTTCCGGTAGCTTTTTCATCCTCCTGTTTGGCATCGGGTAGTTTTACCCGCATGAACACAATGGCTACCAATAATACCACTATGCCTAGTATCAGATAAGGCATTTTTACACTATCGGCCTCATGCTGCAGGTATTGCTGTTGTGCCTGTAGCGACATGGCGTTAAAGGTCTGTTCTGAAATATTTTCACCACTCAATATAAAGCGACCGCCAAGCAAAGGCGCCAGCACCACCGCGA
>JAHEMO010000093.1:1468-11728 GCA_024643625.1 Chitinophagaceae bacterium | reverse complement strand
CACATTGTCCACCTTTATGGGATGGTTAATAGAAGTGATATTGTAGGCTCTTGCATTCTTTATGGTAAGCGAGCTAACATAAAGTGTATCTGCAGCAGGTAAATTATTGGCACTAATGGCACTATACTGCCATTTTTTGCAATCGGGTACACGATCATCGCCACCAACTGTATTGCAATCCGGCGAATCGTCGGTGCCATTTGGCCCACGGCTCCAATCCACCGTATTGGTGCCAAAAATGATGGAGCTGTTGCGACTTTCGCCCTTGATAGTCATTTGATGATCGGCACGAAAAGCTCCGGTAACCATGGTATTGGTTGCAATCACAATGGTCTTTACGGCTTTCGGCACCTGCCAGTTGAAAGATTCGATGTCGTTATCGCCACCAAAAATTATGTCTTTGGTTATGCGCAAAGTACCGCTCGTGCTATCCCAAGTGGCTTTGCTGGCAAAGCCGCGGTCGCTAAACCATGCAGGATAAACCACCGCAGGGGCTGGTGGCAGAGCAGGAGGCTCATATGTTTTGGCGCAGGCCAAAATAGCCACTGCAATACAAATGATATAAGTGATTATGGAAATCCGGTTGATGCTCATAGACAATTTCGCATCATAAATGTCTATGTGTAACCTGAAAGGTTTTTAGCCGGATGTACTTTTTATTGGCTGTAATGTGCCGAGCGTTACAAGCCCATACCCGGGGCCGTATAGTGCCCGAGTGTTTATGGCAACTGCCCCCGATAATAATCTAGTATACGGGTGCGCAACACATACTCATATCCCGCCTGGGTGCGATTTACCTGACTGCGGTCGTAGTTATTTTTAATGAGTAAAAATTCGGCAGCGTTTATCACGCCATTATCAAAGCGTGCTTCTGCAGCTTCAAAACTCTCCTTAAGTGCGTTTACCTGATCCTGTAAAACACCAAAGCGGTCGTAAGCATTCAGCATATTGGTATGCGCCTGCGACACATCCTGCTGCAGTTGGTTTTTCACATTGCTGCTTACAGCGTCGGCTTGCCGGAGATCAATTCTGGCCTGCGTTACGCGATTACGCACGGTAAACCTCGATACAATGGGTATCTGCAAACTGATACCATATTGTGCATTAATATTATTGCTGTACTGTGTAGTGAAACCAAATGCATCTTTACGCAGATTCTGTTGTTTGGTATACACCGGGTTTTGCACGCCATTATTAAGTACATAAGCCTCGGTAGGGCCAAAAAATTCATTGAGTACAGAAAATTTTTCCGCAGCACTTGAATAGTTGGTACCCAAACCACCATTTAAAAATAAGGATGGGTAATAACCGCCCTTCGCTACACGAACCGCCCTGTCAGCGGCAGCAATCCGATGGTCGTTGGCCTTTACCATGGACATTTGCTGTAAGGCTTCCTGGTACACCTGCTCAGCGCTAAGCCCATAGGGTTCCGATAAAATCGAAATACCCTCACGGCTCAACGTCAACGCGGGGTCGTAAGGTACATTCATCAGGCGGGTGAGGGTAATTTTAGCCTGGGCTACCGAAGTGGCGCCGTTAAGTACATTCACCTTATTGCTGGCTAATTCACCTTTTAAGTCGCTAAGGTTGTAAGGTGCTGTAGCCCCTTCAGCAGCCACTATTTGCAGGCGTTCCACCAGCTTTGCTGATACAGCTTCCTGACTGCGTGTAATTACCAACAAGTCTTCATTGCTTAAAACCATCAGGTAGGCCGCAATCACCTGTATGGTGATATTGTCTTTGTTCTGCTGCAAATCCATTTCGCTGGCAAGCAGGGTTTCCTGATTTTGGTGAATAAGGTTGCTTATCTGACCGCCATTATACAAGGGGAGGCTGGCGAAGAGATTAGCATTGGAATTGGTGAAAGCCTGATTGACAAAGCCATTGGTAAATGGATCGATGCTTCGTCCGCGATTGCCGCCAAAATTGAATGCGGCATTAACATCTGGCAATCGGTTTGCCTTGCTTTGCTGGAGGGTTGCCTCATCGCGCTGCAGCTGAAAAGCAGACTGCTGCACATTTATATTATTGGCAATGGCAGCTTCTATACATTGCTGCAGGGTATAAACGGGTTGGGCTATAGCAAAGCTGCTTAGGCAGGTAAGATAGATGAGGAGGTGAAAAGATTTCATGTGGCTGGTGTTTAGAGGTTAGTAAGATTCATGTTGTATTCTGGCGTCCAATAACTCTATTACTCTCGTACCATAGGCAGCATTTCTTTCGGAATGCGTTACCTGAATAATAGTTACACCCTCTTGTTGATTGAGCTGCTTAAATAGTTCCATTATTTCTTCTCCTTGTTTGCTGTTGAGATTACCGGTAGGTTCATCCGCAAGAATTAATCGCGGCTTGCCAATCAACGCTCTTGCAATACCTACCAATTGCTGCTGTCCACCACTAAGTTGAGCTGGAAACAAATCCTTTTTACCTACTATTTGAAAACGATCAAGCATATCAGCTACCATGGCTTTTCGCTCAGCCGGCTTAATGTCTTTGTATATCAGCGGCGTCTCAATATTCTCATAAACGGTAAGCTCGTCAATGAGATGATAAGCCTGAAATACAAAACCCATATACTGTTTATACAATTGCGCCAGTTGCTTTTCCTTAAGCTTATGCACTTCTTCCTGCATAAAATGATATTGACCTTCATTGAAGTTATCCAGCATGCCAATAACATTCAATAAGGTAGATTTTCCGGAACCGGACGGCCCCATGATGGAGACAAACTCACCCTCGTTGATGGTAAGGTTGATGTCTTTTAGCAAAAAAGTTCGCTGACCGCCTATGGTCACCCATTTAAAAATGTTTTGTAACGATAATAACATACACTATGTATTATTTCCTTTTATAAATAACAGATGCATACCATCGGCATGGTCTTGCTATGCTAAGGATTGGCTTATTCTGTTCGCAGGCTATTAACCGGATTAGACATAGCTGATTGTGCGGCCTTAAACACAACAGTTATTATGGCCAGTGTAATTACAACAGCGGCAGCAGCGGCAAACAATGGCCAATGCAGCCCAATTCTATACGGATAATTTTCGAGCCACATGCGCACCAGCCACCAGGATGCCGGCAAGGCAATGCATAGTGCTATGGCTACCAATGCTAAAAATTCGAGGGTCATGCGGGAGGTGAGTTGCGCTACTGATGCACCCAATACTTTTCTAATACCTACCTCCTTTCTTCGCTTTTCAGCATTTAATACTGACAAGCCAAACAGGCCAATGCAGGATATAAAAATGGTGACGGCAGCACCAAACAAGAGCATCATGCGCCATTTCGATTCTTGCTCGTATTCATTCGCATTAAGCTGATCCCGGAACTCGTATGCGTAGGCTTTCGTAGGTATGATCCTTCGGTAAGTTTGCTCAATTTGCCTGAGTGCTTCCGGAATTTGATTGGGATTAATCTTCAATTCCAGGAGTCCGTAATTTCGATCGCCACCCATAACAAAAAGCTGTGGCCCAATTTTTTCTTTTAGCGATGAAAAATGGTAATCGGCCACTACGCCAATTACCTGCAATTGCTTGTCGTTCCAAAATGCAATCTGTTTACCAATGGCATCGGCCCAACCCATTTGCTTTGCAAAAGTTTCGTTCACCAATACGTTACTCATGGTATCGCCACTATAATCCCGGCTGAAATTTCTTCCTGTAACAATGGGAATTTCAAGCGTTGGTAAATAATTTTCATCGATAGCATCAAAAGCAAAATCCACTGTTTTGCCATCTACCTTTCCTCCGGTGTAATTGAATCCTACATTTTTAATTGCAATTTTTTCAACACCCTGTAGTTGCGCGAAATACCCGGCAAGCCGCTTTGCTTTATTATAGTCGCTGTTGGGGATGTTTACCTCTATCAAATGCTTGTCGTTATAACCAAGTGTATAGTGTGTGAGAAAGTTGAACTGTGCATACATGGCCATGGTGCCAATAATGAGCAGGGTAGCCATGGCAAACTGCAACACCACCAGCGCTTTTGCGAGGTAACCTTTTCCTGCAAATCGTATTTTGTTATACAGTGTAGTTACCGGATCGAAGGCTGATAATACTATGGCAGGATAAAAACCGGCCAACAACCCGGTAATGAAAAACAGCACCATTAATGTGAATACTAATCCGGCATCCAGCAAATAGCTAAACGAAAGCGATTTATTAGCAAGACTATTAAAAAACGGCAGCAGCGCTTGTGCCAGGGCTAATCCAGCCACAAAAGCTATTGCAGTAAGCAGGTACGACTCGCCTAAAAACTGCCATTGCAATTGCTTTCGGCTGCTACCCACCACTTTGCGTATGCCAACTTCCTTTGCCCTTCGCATTGACCGGCCAATACTGAGGTTGATAAAATTAATGCAGGCAATAAGCATTATAAAAATGGCAATGGCACTCAGCATATAAGAATACATTGGGTTGCTGGCATCACGCAAGCCATTGTTAGCACCATAATCTGTACTCAGATGCATGTCAAGCAAAGGCTGTAACCCAAAATGCATGGTCTCTTTCCAATCGTATTTTGTTTTGGCCTCCTCAATTTGTGTCTTTGCTTCCCGGTTGTATACCTGATCCATTTTGGCTATTACTCTATCGATATTGGCATCGCTGCGCAGCACCAGAAAAGTGTTCATCCAAAAATTAATCCATTGGTCATCATTAAATTCATTGGAAGCCTTCATCGGCAAAACCATAGCAAGTTTGATGGATGAATTTTGGGGTGATTTCTTTGCGACTGCAGATACCGTAAATGGCACGAAACTGTCCTGCATATTCAGCTCCAGCGTACGGCCCACCACATCTTTACTGCCAAAGAATTTCTCAGCCACTTCTTCGGACAACACCAGGGCATGTACATCTTGTAAGGCAGCATCAGGATGCCCGTGCAATAGCGGAAAATCAAAAACAGCAAAGAAGTTTTCATCCGTCATGAAGGCTTCCTGTGCAAACACTTCGCCCTTTACCCTAACTGAATAAAACTCAGATTTTATGCGTACGAAACTATCTATCTCCGGAATGTTTCTGGTAAACGCCGGGCCATGTACCATGCCGCTAACACCGTTGCGTCCCTTTATTTTGCCCTCTGCATCAGTAAAGTCGGCCGTAAGCCGATATATATGGTCTGCTTTGGTATGAAAGCGATCATAGCTCGCTTCATCACGCGTGTACAGGACAATTAGTATGGCACAGGCAATGGCCAGCGCAAGCCCGGCTACATTGATAATAGAATGTAGTTTACTGCGAAAAATATTTCGCCATGCAATTACAAAGAAGTTTCTGATCATAAAGTTGTGCTATTCGGTTCTTAAACTTTTTACAGGATTGGCAATTGATGCTCTGAAAGCCTGAACTCTAACAGTGAGCCGCGTGATAGGTAGTTCCCGACTATACGTGAATGCTGCCAGGCCAGTTTGAAGTAATTGCTAACCATGCGTGTGATAATTTTATTCAGAACGAAGACTCCCAACGGGATTGGTATTTGCTGCAGCAATTGCTTTAAAGCTAACCGACAGCAGCGCAATACAAAGACCCAGCAGCAAGGCCATAGGAAATATCCACCAGGCGATGTTGGTGCGGTAAGCAAAGTCTTGCAGCCATTTATGCATAGCATACCAGGCTACAGGAAATGCAATGACAGCGGCTATGGCCACCAGCTTTACGAAGTCAGCTGAAAGCATGCCCACAATATCCGGCACCGTAGCACCAAGCACTTTACGCACACCAATTTCCTTAACACGTTGCTGTGCCATAAATGTGGCCAGGCCAAACAACCCAAGGCATGCAATAGCAATGGCGATGATGCTAAATGCCAAGGCAAGGTTGCCCACACGCATTTCAGCTTTGTACATGTCGTTAAAAGAATCATCGAGAAAACGATAACTGAAGGGCTGACCCGGTGCCATCCCTTTAAATTCATTTTCAATGCCGGTAATCAGTGACGTTACCTTATCCGTGGAAATTTTAAGTGCAATAGTCCAATCTGCACCACCTAGTTGCATTGAAAGCGGTCCAATATTATCGTGCATGGAGTTGTAGTTAAAATCTTTTACTACACCAATCACAGTTCTTACCTCATTCATACCCTCCATGTTGTTGCTGCTGGTATACAATTTTCTGCCAGTTACATCACCTCCACCCATCATATCAGCACAGGTTTGGTTAATGATTATAGCATTGGAATCGCTACCATAGTCGCGACTAAAATTTCTGCCCTGCACCATCTGCATACCTAATAGTGGGATATAATCATAATCCACCCGCCAGTTTTGCATATTAATGGAGTTGGAAGGATTCATAGAAGCTTCCATAGAAAATGTATTGTCGCTCCTGCCGGAATTGCTTACCGGCAAATAGCCGGCATTTGAAACCAACTGCACGCCATTCATTTGGCGTAGTTTGGTTTTAAAGGGCTCTACATTATTGCGGAGCACCCATGTTTCATCGAGCAGCAACACCTGCTCTTTGCTAAAGCCCAATTGTGTGTTTTTGATAAAATTAATTTGCTTATACACAACCAGTGTACCAATAATGAGTACGGTGGCAATGAAAAATTGAAACACTACTAATCCATTGCGCAAATAACTTTTGCTGGAAGAAAGACGAAATTTTCCTTTAAGCGCGGCAATGGGCTGAAAAGATGAAATAACAAAGGCAGGGTATATCCCAGCCACAAAACCCACCATAATGGCCAAAGCCAATACCAGCAACAAATTAACAGGTTGAACAAACTGGGCCATGGCAATAGACTTGGCAGCAAGCTCATTAAAAAAAGGCAAAACCATCCAAACCAAAAGCAAGGAAAGCGCTACCGCCAACAAAGAAGTCAGTACCGACTCAGCAAGGAACTGACCCACCAAACTTTTCTTTTCGGATCCAAGCACTTTTCGGATACCAATTTCGCGGCTGCGACTACCCGAGTTAGCCGTAGATAGATTGATAAAATTTACACAGGCAAGCAATAAAATAAAAACCGCAGCCACGGAAAAAATATATACATATTGGATATTGCCCGGCGCCTTTAATTCAGGTGCTTTGTTTGACTGCAGATGAATATCGCCAAGCGGCATAAGGCTGTATTCCAGCTTATTGCCTGCGGCTTCAAAATCATCCATGGATTTTAATTCCATCATTTTGCTGGCTTGTGGGAAAATGTATTTTTCAATAACCTGTGCAAAATGATCTTTGAATGCAGCAGGACTTGCTCCAGGTTTCAGCAAAATATAAGTATGAAAGTTATGGCTGAGAAAATTGCCCAATTGGTAGTCCCGCAGATTATCCATACTAAAAAGAAAATCAAAATACATGTGGCTGTTCTCCGGCATGTCTTTTATAACTGCCGTTATTTTATAAGGCAGTAATTCATCTTCTATTACTTCAATGGTTTGTCCCACAACATCAGTACGATCGAAATACTTTCTGGCAGCAGTTTCTGAAATAACAACCGTATTGGGTTCATCCAATGCATGCCTGGTGTCACCGGCTATGGCCGGAAGTGTGAACACGTCAAAAACGGTAGAATCTGCATAGCAAATGGATTGCTCTGTAATATAAACATCGCCCTTCTTCACCTGCCGGTTGCCCGATGAAGCATAGAGGCGTACATATTGTTCCACTTCGGGGTAATCTTTCTTTAACGTAGGCCCCATAGGATCAGATGAAACGCCAAGATTCATATCAGTTCCACCAAACCTGATGACGGCATCTACGCGATAGATTCGATCTGCCTTTTCGTTGAATTTGTCGTAGCTCAACTCATGCAGTACATAGGCCGCTATCAATAAAAAGCAACTAAGTCCAATAGCCAATCCCACAATATTAATCAATGAAAAAGTCTTATGTTTTACCAGATTGCGCCAGGCAGATTTTATATAGTTGCTGAACATAGTAATAGCGATTTGTAAAGTGATTGGTGGCTTTTGAAAGGCCTCCGTAGCATAAACCAGCCACCAGAGAACGGATCATTTATGGTTTAGCTATCTATCCATTACACCAAAATATTTTCAGTAACGGTTTGTCCGTCCAGCATGCGAATAATACGATGGCTATAGCGGCTATCGTGTTCGCTGTGGGTAACCATAATGATAGTGGTGCCCTGTTCATTAAGATCGGTAAGCAGTTGCATTACTTCGTTACCATTGGCACTATCCAAATTTCCGGTGGGTTCATCGGCAAGTATCAGCTTAGGCCGGTTTACCACAGCGCGGGCAACGGCCACCCTTTGCTGCTGACCGCCGCTCAATTGTTGCGGATAATGGTTGCGGCGGTGCATAATCTGCATCTTGTCCAGCACCTGTTCCACTCTTTCTTTACGCTCAGCAGCTTTTACCTTACAATATATCAGGGGCAATTCCACATTCTCAAAAACCGTGAGTTCGTCTATCAGATTAAAACTCTGAAATACAAAACCGATATTGTTTTTACGCAGATCGGCACGCTTACGTTCGTTAAATCCCGCTACTTCAGTGCCATTAAACTTGTAGCTGCCCCCGTCCGGATCGTCGAGCAATCCGAGAATATTGAGTAGCGTGGATTTGCCGCATCCGCTGGGCCCCATTACGGCTACAAATTCGCCTTCTTTTACTTCAATGGTTAGCTTATTAAGTGCAACCGTTTCTACCTCTTCGGTGCGGTAGTACTTTTCCAGATCTGAAATTTTGATCATATAATTGGTTTGAAAAAAATTAGAAAGGCAACATGGGAGACTTGATGAAAAATTGAGGAGAATTCGTATCAGTCTCCTTTGCAGACGATTGACAATTGTGCTGCGCTATCAGGCAATCATTACTTTTTAAGCGGGAGTCGTTCCAATAGCTACCCATAAATGACATAACAATAATGAACGCCATCGCCATAGCAGTATATACCAAATGGGCGGGCTTATGATTACGATGCATAATTGCCTTTTATTATTGGTTTTTTAATATAAGCTCCTGCATGTCGCCAAAGCTTTCGTAGCTGCTCACAATTACTTTATCACCGGACTTCAGGCCCTCCAGCACTTCGTAGTAATCCGGGTTTTGGCGGCCTAATTGTATATCGGTCCGATAGGCTTTAGTGCCCTTTTCATTAAGCTTGTACACCCAGTTGCCGCCGGTGGCTTGATAAAATCCACCCTTCGCCAGCAGCGTGGCCTGGGTTTCGTCGCCAAGGGCGAGGCGTATCTGCAGCGTTTGCCCACGGCGAATGGTTTCGGGTGCCAGGCCTTCAAATTCCATATCTACCTGAAAACGACCATTAAGGACCTGGGTATATACTTTTTTGATGCGCAGTTTGTAATCTTTTCCTGCAAAAGTGAATGCGCCATCGAGCCCCGTAAAAATGCGGCTGATATAATGTTCATCAATATCGGCACGCACTTTGAACCCGGTAGTCACATCCAGTTGGCCAAGCCTTTGCCCCTTATTAATGCTTTGTCCTATTTCTGCATCAAGCGATGTAAGTTGACCGTCAATAGGTGCCCGTACGATGAGGTCGCCAACTTTTTTACGCATCAGTTCAAGCGTGTGTTGCATGCGTGTCAACGATTGTTTGTCTTGTGTGCCCATAAGGTTTACCGCTTCGGCATCTTGTTTCAAAATGTCTTCCGTAAGCTTTTTGCGGCGCACCTGATAAGCATAGGCTATTTCGCTTTGGCGGTATTCCTGTTCGCCAATTGCCTTTTTGTCAAAAAGCTTTTTGTTGAGTTTGAACACCCTATCAGCCTCTGCCAACGCATTGTCCACTTCGGCCATCTGGTTAAGCTGACGTGTGGTGTTTTGTGTGGCATTGTTTTTACTGATGTTCATTTGTGTGAGTACATTGAAAACCGAAGTTTCCTGCGTGGCGAGGCTGAGTTCGAGATCGCTGTTACTGAGGCGAAGGATCGGCTGTCCCTTAGTCATTACAGCACCATCCTCCACATATTTTTCTTCTACACGGCCACCTTCCTGTGCATCGAGGTAAATAGTGGTTTGTGGCAACACAATCCCATTTACCGGAATCAATTCTCTGAAAGGACCCTGCTTTATTTCCGCTATCAATAACCGTTCGGTATCTACATTAAGGCGGCTGGCACCACGGCCATAATAAATGCTGCCGGCTATCAATAATAATATAGCGCCAATGCCCGCAACGGTTAGTATGCGCTTTGTTGTCCAGGTCTTTTTTTGTATGGCCCTATCCACAGGTATATTTTTTTAAACTTTTTATGCAGTCTTGTTATCCCTTTCCTGCATTCATATGTCGTGCCAAACTGTAAGTAATTGGTTTGTAGATACTTACA
>JAHEMO010000093.1:0-1368 GCA_024643625.1 Chitinophagaceae bacterium | reverse complement strand
CTGTTAGGTGAAAGCGAAGCCATGCAGGAGGTATTTCAGAAAATAGAAAAAGTAGCGCCTACCGATGCCAACATATTAATCCTGGGCGAAAACGGCACAGGCAAAGACCTTGTGGCCAAAGCCATACATGAGCAAAGCCTGCGGCATGCTGCGGCTTATGTAAAAGTAGATGTAGGCGCACTGACGGAATCACTTTTCGAAAGCGAATTGTTTGGTCATGTTCGCGGCGCATTTACCGATGCACGGGAAGACCGAAGGGGCAGGTTTGAAGCGGCGGCGGGAGGTACATTATTCCTGGACGAAATTGGTAATATCAGTTTGCATCAACAGAGTAAATTATTGACTGTATTGCAAAACCGTCAGATTATGCGGCTGGGTAGTAACAAGCCTGTAGATGTAGATATTCGATTGCTATGCGCCACCAATGTACCCGTGCAGGAACTCGCCAAAGAATCCCGATTTCGCAAAGACCTTGTGTACCGCATTAATACGGTTGAAATAACCTTACCACCGTTGCGTAAGCGCGGAAACGATATTGGATTGCTGGCCACACATTTTGTAAAACTGTATGCCGCCAAATACCTCAAGCCTTCAGTAAGCCTGCATGCCTCTGCTTTGGAGAAGTTGCTGAAATATCATTTCCCCGGTAATGTTCGCGAACTGCAATATGCATTGGAACGTGCCGTAATTATGTGCGATGGCGAGGAGATAAAAGATACAGATATTATCTTCTCCCCCATAGAAGCGCCGATGGAGCAGGAAGAAAAAGATGAGAGCAGATTAAATGTTATAGAACGTAATACCATATTGAGGGTGATTGAAAAAAACAATGGCAATATAAGTAAGGCGGCAAGAGAGTTAGGCCTTACCCGTACAGCCTTGTATCGCCGGCTTAATAAATACGATATCTGAAACATACGTCTGATGTGATCGCAGAGCGGCTCAAAAGATTAGGTCATCATGATTATTTGCATAATTGTAAGGCATGTTTAAACACTACCAGTTCCGACTCTTTATAAGAGTGGTGCTACTATTTGCTGCGGCCTTAAGCATAGCCCTGCTGGCAGTAAATGGCTATGCAGCTTATGCTTTGTTGGCTAGCCTGTTTGCCGCCTATTTGGTGTACGAACTGTATATGGTACTTAAGCGGGCACAAGCTGAAGTATCTGAATTTGCAGAATCTGTACACTATCGCGATTTTAGCCGTCACTTTAATGTAAGCCACGCGCCTACTGAAGTGCAGCCGCTGCGGCAGGGCTTCAATGATATTAATACAACTTTTAAAGCCATACGAAACGAGAAAGAAACCCAATACCAATACCTGCAAAAAATACTGGAGCTGGTAGATACCGGTATCCTGAGTTTTCA
>JAHEMO010000348.1 GCA_024643625.1 Chitinophagaceae bacterium | reverse complement strand
TTAATCCGCCATGGAAAGGTGGCTTTAGCTGGAAGAAAGATCGCAGTGGAAATCCATGGGTGGTCATCAATTGTCAGCTCGAAGGGGGTAAGGTATATTTTCCCTGCAAAGACCACCCGAGCGATGAACCCAACGAAGGCGTGGATATGATGATAACCGTGCCGCAGGGACTCACCGTGGCCGGCCCGGGTCTGTTACAAAAAGTAACCACCAAAAACAATAAGCAAACCTTTCATTGGAAAACCAATTATACCATCAGCAACTACTGCATACTATTTGATATTGGTAAGTATGCTATTGCCAAACGCATGTACACTACCGTGGATGGCAAGCAGGTGCCTATTGAATTTTATGTGTTGGAAGAAGATAAAAACCAGGCCGAAAAAATACTAGACATGCGGGAACGCGATACCCGTGTACTGGAAAAATATTTCGGCGAATATCCATGGCCCAATGAAAAAATAGGCATTGCGCAGGTACCCAACCCCGGCATGGAACACCAAACGATGATAACCTATGGCGACCGCAACGGACATTTCATTTACACCAAAGTGGGCGGTTGGGATTACTCGGCCAATTTGTTTCATGAATATGCGCACGAATGGTTTGCCAATAAAGTAACCAACAAAGATTGGGCGCATATGTGGATACAGGAAGGCATTACCACGTACAGCGAAGCATTGTTTTGCCGCGAAGCCAATGGCGAAGCGGGTTACGACAGTATGGTGGCAAAATTTAAAGGCAGCACCCGCAACCAAAAGCCGGTAGTGCAGGGCGAAGATGGCATTGATTCTGACAGTGCTTATTACAGCGATATTTATCCCAAGGGTGCCTTCTTTATGCATACGCTGCGCTATGTACTTGGCGATGCATTATTTTTTCCTACCCTAAAAAAGCTGGCTACCGATCCGCAGTACACGTACAGCAATTTTGTAACCACTAATGATGTGGCGCAATTGTTTAGCAGCGCCTACGGCAAATCACTGCAACCGCTATTTGATTTTTACCTGCGCACCACAAAACTGCTGGATATAGAAATTAAGCAAACCGGTTACCAAACCTATGCCATGCGGGTAGCTAATTTGCCGATGCCGTTGCCCATGAATGTGGTAACGAGCAGCGGCGCTTCCACCATCACCGTTAGCAATACTGAGTGGTTGCCGCTGCAAAGCAAATGGCCGCCGGTACCCGATGCGGAGGGTAAGTACTTGAAGACGGTGCGGAGTTTTTAGGTTTTCGAAAAAGCGACTCTGCGTTGAATGATGCTAGTGGCGTTGGTGAAACTTGTAAGTTTCGGAATTCAAATCTCTTGTTTACTGTAATTTTTGGGATGGCAATCGGAAGCAATACAGTTGTTTTTCGATGTGCCCGGTTGATCTTTTTGTTATTTACTTTCCAATACGATTACCGGCGTAATCATTTCTTCCAAACTAACCCCGCCGTGCTGAAAGCTGTTGCGGTAATAGTTGGCGTAATGGTTGTAATTGTTAGGATAGCAGAGATAAGTATCCTCGCGGGCGAAAATGTAGGATGAACTAATAGAGGGCGATGGCAGTCCACCGTCTCTGGGGTTGCGGATTTCAAGTACGTCTTTGCTATCGTAATTGAGGTTGCGGCCATGCTTGTAGCGGATATTGGCGGTGGTTTGCCGGTCGCCCACCACTTTGGCGGGACGTTTTACGCGTATGCTGCCATGGTCCGTGGCAAGCACAATGCGGATTTTTTTATCGGCTATTTTTTTCAGGGCTTCAAATAAGGGGCTATGGGTAAACCAGCTTTGCGTAATGCTGCGGTAGCTGCGCTCGTCATTGGCCAGTTCTTTCAGCACTTCCATTTCGGTGCGGGCATGGCTAAGCATGTCTATAAAATTGTACACAATCACGTTAAGATCGTTGTCCAGCAAATTGTGGATGCCGCTCACCAATCTCTGGCCTGCATCGTGGTTTAATATTTTGGTATAGCTATACTTTATTTCCTGCCGGCGTACCCGCTTGAGTTGGGATGCCAAAAAATCTTCTTCAAATTGATTTTTGCTACCCTCGTCATCATCCTGCTTCCATTTGTCGGGGAAATGTTTTTGGATATCCGCCGGCAGCATGCCGGCAAATATGGCATTGCGTGCATAGTGCGTAGCGGTGGGTAATATGCTGTAAAAACTATCTTCCGTTTTTACCCTGAAATATTCGCTGATGATGGGTTGTATGGCCTTCCATTGGTCGAGGCGGAGATTATCAATCAATACAAAAAACAGGGGCGTATCTTTTTCCAGATGCGGCAGCACATGGTGCTCGAAAAGCGTGTGGCTAAGCACGGGGGCATTGGTAGCACCGGGCTTCACCCAATTGATGTAGTTGCGTTGTACAAACTTGAAAAATTCAGTATTGGCTTCTTCCTTCTGGGTTTGGAATACTTCGCGCATTTCGGGGCTGTCGCTCTTGTCCATTTCCATTTCCCAGTACACCAGCTTGCGGTACAGTTCCATCCATTCCTGCGCATTGGGGTTGCTGTTGAGCGCCATAAACAGGTTACGAAATTCCTGCTGATAATTAGTGGTGGTTTTTTCGCTTACGAGCCGCTTATTGTCCAGTATTTTTTTGAGGCTCAGCAATACCTGATTGGGGTTTACCGGCTTTATGAGGTAATCGCTTATCTGGCTCCCAATGGCTTCTTCCATCAGGTTTTCGGTTTCATTTTTCGTTACCATTACCACCGGCAGGGCGCTGTTCATTTCCTTGATACGGCTCAGGGTTTCCAGTCCGGTAATGCCGGGCATGGTTTCGTCCAGCAGCACCACATCCACCGGATGGCTGCTGAGGTAATCCAGTGCATCATGTCCGTTTGACTTTACAGCAACGGTATAGCCCTTTCCTTCCAGAAATTTTACCTGGCTACGCAGGCTTTCCACTTCATCATCTACCCACAGAATATTGGCCATAATTTTTTAATTGCTGATTTCAGATGTAGTGGCGCTGAATTGCGCTCATATCCAATATCTTTTTATACCCATCAACCCATCAACCCATCAACCCAACCCGCAACTACTTATAATACTGCCCCGCAGGCATGCTAAACACGCGGTTTTGTTTATAGGCCATAAATGCTTTGTATTCCCGGTCGTGGGTTTTGGTCCAGTTGTCAAAAGCGGCCAAATTAGCTGC
>JAHEMO010000347.1 GCA_024643625.1 Chitinophagaceae bacterium | reverse complement strand
TATAATGGCTCCCAAAACGCCATTTTGGGTCACTACAAAACCGCGCAATTCCATGGTGGGGGGTAAAAGCCAATACACTAAGCCGGCACTGGCTACTGCGGTAAGTATCATACTGCCCCAATTGCCCATATTCAGGGCTTTTTGCACAACGGCCGTTTGTATGCCTGCGTTTTCACTGATGCGTACAAACCAGGTTCCTATAATAGAAAACAGAATGCCGGTACCGGCAATCATCATGGGTAATAAAATAGGTGATAAACCATTGAATGCATCGGTGGCTTTTGTTTCGGCACCCAGCACCATGGTGGCTAGTACGGTAGCTACATAGCTGCCAAAAAGGTCGGCACCCATACCAGCTACATCACCCACGTTGTCGCCCACATTGTCGGCAATAGTAGCGGGGTTGCGGGGGTCATCTTCGGGAATGCCTGCCTCTACTTTACCAACCAAATCGGCGCCCACATCGGCTGCTTTAGTATAAATACCGCCACCTACACGGGCAAACAATGCAATGGATTCTGCTCCCAGCGAAAAGCCGGTAAGTACTTCAATGGCGCGGGTCATCTCTTCCTGATTAAAACCATTACCCAGGCCCAGCGAAGGCACAAATATTTGCAACAATATGATGAATAATGTGCCTAAACCCAATACCGCTAAACCGGCTACTCCAAGCCCCATTACACTACCTCCTGTAAAGGAAACCGCTAAGGCTTTGCTGAGTGATGTACGGGCCGCATTTGCAGTACGTACATTGGCTTTGGTGGCAATACTCATGCCTATCCATCCGGCAAATGCACTAAAAAATGCACCTACCACAAAGGCAATGGCAATGCTCCAATGGCTATCGGGATTGCTCATGCCCATTACACCAAGCAATATGCCGGCAATAATGGCGAAATAGGTGAGAATCTTCCATTCGGCCCGAAGGAAGGCCATAGCACCTTCGGCGATGTAAGTGCTTATTTCTTTCATTCTTTCGTTGCCAGCGTCCTGCTTGCTTACCCAATTATATTTCCAAATGGTGTAAAGCAATCCAACAATACCCATGGCCGGGACGGCATACAATAGTGAAGTCATCTTTTACCTATGATTTTTTGTCCAGATTTTTTTGAGGTCGGCAAAGATAGGGGTTGCGCTTACATTGCGCTTGGCCCTCGGTTTTAGGGTCAAATGGCTCCGTTTTTCAAATGCAACATGTCGTTAACAGGCTTCGGCCGCAACGTTGCGTTCTATCGTCAATTCAGCAGTTTGCTGTCAATTGTAAAGCGTCACAACAAAAAACTATGAAGAAATTATTGCTCTCTATTATGGTAACCTGCTCTTTGGGGATGGGGATGGCTGATGCCCAAATCCGCGAAGTGCCCGAAGCCGCGGAAGAATTTTTGCAAGAAAAATACCCTGACTTATCGGGTGTAGAGTGGGTAGATAACCTTACCAATTTCACCGCCATATTTACCAGTAATCAAAAGCTCCTTAAAACCCGCTTCAATAATAAAGGGACCTGGCTGCAAACTGAGGTTACCCTGGATGAAAAGGAAGTTCCGGAAGCGGTAAAAGATGGATTAAGCAAAAGCCGCTATGCCGACAGGGAAGTGCAACAATGGGCCAGCTTTGAATCGGCCAAAACCAAAGGGCTGCAATACCGCCTGTTAGTAGCCAATAGCAAAGTGGAGAAGAAGTATCTGTTTTTTACAGAAGAGGGACGCTTGGTTAAAGAAGCCATTACGTTGTAAACTTTCTAGCTATGCTGGATGATGAGTTCGTACAGCGGGAAGCCGATAGTAATATTAAAAGGAAAGGTGACGCCTAAAGCCATGGGGATATACAGGCCCGGGTCGGCTTTGGGGGCGGCAAGGCGCATAGCGGCGGGAACGGCTATATAGGATGCACTTGCAGCCAAAATGGCGAATATGAAGCGGTTGCCAAGGTCAGGAATAAACCACCCGCTGATATAGGCAACTAAACAACCATTGATGGCCGGTATAGCAATGGCAAACAAGAAGGCGAACCAGCCATATTTTCTGAATGACGCAAAGCGGCGGGCGGTAATCATACCCATTTCCAATAAAAAGATAGCCAGAAATCCTTTGAAGATATCAGTGGTGAAGGGCTTGATGCCCTCAGCCTGTTTGGTGTCGGCTATCATGCCAATAATAAGGCTGCCCAATACCATCATTACACTACCGTTGGTGAGCGAGTGTTTTACAATATCGCCGAGTTTGGGTCTGGCGAGCTCCTTGTCGAATTGCATGATCAGCACTACGCCAACTATAATGGCCGGCGATTCCATTAAAGCCATCACGGCCACCATATGTCCGCCAAATTCAAAGCCCTGAGCCTCCAAAAAAGATGCCGCGGCAACAAAGGTGACGGCACTTACGGAGCCATAAGCAGCAGCAATAGCGCCAGAATCGCTGACACTAAGTTTTCGTTTTAAAATGAAAAAAGTATACAGGGGAATGAGCGAAGCCAATGCCAGGCCAAACAATAAAGCGTAACCAATTTCGGCTGTAATGCCACTATGCGCCAATTCCTGTCCGCCCTTAAAGCCAATGGAAAATAACAGGTAAAGCGAGATGAACTTGCTGGTATTAGCAGGAATTTCAAGGTCGCTTTTTACCGCCGTAGCAATAATACCTAATACAAAAAAAAGCAGCGTAGGATTGGTAAGATTGGCCAGAAGGATTTGGAAATCCATGAAGCTGATGTTAGTGATGTTGTGGCAAAGTAAATGGAACCCCATGGCCTCCGCACTTCATACACCGTGTTTTCACCAACAATTTGTTCACTTCATCAAACATCTAATTCCGTAGATCTGCGACAGACACCTCTAATGTGCGACAGACGGTTCTGTAAAACCTTTCTTTTGCCTGAGGCATTGTTTAGATTTAGGCTATTGAAAATCTCAAAATTTAAACAAAATGAAAACCAGAATCTTCACCTTGCTTGGTATAGCGGTTATTACCCTGAGCATAGGTTGCCAGAAAAACATTGATGCCTTGCAGGATGCCGGGAAGCAAACGGATTTGCAGCAGCAAAAAAAAATGCCTGAATGGACAAAGACAGTCTTCGCTTCCGGTCTGCAATCGCCGATTGGCATGGCCCGGGCGGCTAATGGATGGCTGTGGGTTACTGAAAATGTTACCGGAAACAACGATG
>JAHEMO010000346.1 GCA_024643625.1 Chitinophagaceae bacterium | reverse complement strand
TTTACATTCTGGCCCTGATAGCCTGCCATCAGATCAACATTGCCATTGGGTTTTATTTCAATCTTGCCATTGCCAAAAATGCGGTTAAACAAATCGTCGAAAAGATTGAGCTGCGGCTTTACGAGTTTGCGGTTTAGGTTAAGGTTTACGGCGCTGCGGCGGCGAAAGTTTTCTTCTTCATCCATTTGCGCCCGCATTTTGAGGTAATCCTCAAAACTCATACTGGTTGGTGTGCGATAATAGGTGTCGCCTATTTTCTCAATGATGTAGTAGCGTTTCGTTTCCGGATCGAACTCTACTGTTCGTTTGATGTATCCCGTATCGCGCAAGTCGAAGGGGTTGGCACTGCGGTTGCCATAGTAATCCCCTCGGCGGTCGCTTATGGGGTATCGCAGCGAATCTGCATTACCGGCTCGTTTTGTTGTATCGGTGGTTTGGGCATTGGCAAACTGTCCCACTGCCATCATCATGGCAAGGGCTAAAAAGTAGCCAACAGAACAAAACCGGGTAAACAAAGCAGTTTAAATTTGGTAGGGTAGACTTGCTACAGAGGCAATGTGCTTTAAAGTGAGGCTACAAATTAAGGGCTAAATAGGGTGATTACAATGTTTTCAGCACTTGCTTAATAATCATTTCAACGGTTGGCGGCGTGTTGGCACTGTATTGCAGCTTTTTAATGGCGGTTATGGCCGTGGGGCGGGGTATACCTAAGGCCACCAACGCATCTAACGCATCCTGCTCCGCACTATTGCCCTGATGGGTGTTTGTATTGGCAAATGCAGTCTTATCCACACCCATTTTGTCGCGTAATTCTAAAATTATTCTTTCGGCTGTTTTTTTGCCAATACCCTTAATGCGTTCCAGCTGTCCAGCCTGACCTTGTATTATGGCCTGTCGTAATTCGTCGGGCTTCATATGGCTTAGCATCATGCGGGCCGTATTGGCACCCACACCATTTACGCCAATCAGTTTTTCAAAAATGCCCATTTCATCGGGCGTGGCAAAGCCAAAGAGGGCAATAGCATCTTCCGATACTTTGGTGTGAATAAACAGACTGCCGCTGTCCTTGGTTTCTATGGCGGCGTAAGTATGCAGGCTTATGCTTACCAAATAACCCACACCACCGGCATCTACTATCAGTTGGGTTGGGCTTTTATGTAAAAATTTTCCGGTGAGTAATGCAATCATGGCGGCTAAGATAAGTGGGTTGGCAGATAAGAAATCATGGCTTTGTTGTGGTGAAGGATTAGGATCGGCATCCGATAGTTTTAGATCCTTAAGTTAGTTTGGGCAACCAATCGGTAAATGTAAATTCAATTTGAGCGGCAGCATCAGCCGATATTGCCATAGTAGTAATATGATTCGCTCCCTTTCGCAACCTAACAGGCTCGTGAAAAATGGGGCCTGCGTAACAAATGGTATGGTACTCACCATTTTCACCACACGGGTCTGTATTCCGGGGCAGATTGGCTAACAAATTATTATCCAATTCTGCTCCTGCAAACGCTGGATGCAGCAGGCTACTGTTGAGGCAGCAAATTTTTGCGCGAAATCCAAGCGATGCAAATTCCTTCATCAAAGTAGAAGTGTCGGCCTGCCAAAGCGGGAAAACAGCCTGGAGTCCTGTAGGTTTCAGCATCTGTTCCCGATAATGCCGCAAGTCCGCTAAAAAAATATCGCCAAAAACTACAACCTGTATACCTGCGGCGGCAGCCTCCCAAAAAGCAGCAAGCATAGCGGTTTCGTAAGATGCATTGTCGGCGCCGTCTACCCATACTTGTTGCAATGGCAAACCAATGGCTGCTGCCTGCCTTTCAATTACCTCCGGTCTTGTGCCGTGCATGCCCACACGATGGGTATGCGCATGCAAAGTAGTGAGCAGATAACGGACTTCGTATTGGCGCTGCACCTGTATGTAATGCAGCGCCATACTACAATCTTTTCCGCCACTCCAGCAAAGTATAGCAGGTATAAGTGTCATTGTGATACTTATAATTTTACCCGCACACCTGCCTGAATATTTACCGGCATGCTGTTGTAACCATTGATATCGGTGAAATCAGTATTCAACAGGTTTTGCGCATTCGCAAATGCCTGCAGGGTTTTTGAAAATTGAAATGAGGCATGGGCACCAAGCAAAAAATAGCTATCGAGCCTTACATCAGGCGTCTGATAGCCTCCCACATCCCAACGTTCGCTTACATAACGGCCGTTTATGCCGAGTTGCAGTTTGGTTAGCGGCTGCCATTGCAGCGCAGCATTTATCTGGTGCTGTGGACGGCGAAGCAAGTAAGCGTAAGTGGTGTCTTTTGTTGTAACCCGGCTTTGCGATGTTTCTGTTGGATCGAGAAAAGTATAATTGGCAGTAAAACTCAGGTTTACCGTGGGTTTCCACATGGTTTCCAACTCAAAGCCAAGCACTTTTTGGTTATTATAATTGAAGTAGGTATAGTTTACGTAATCAAAGTCTATGCCTTCGTTTATATCGCGCTGAAAAAATACCAATCGGTTGGTAAACCTGCTATGTGATTGCTGAATACCTGCTTCGCTGTTGAAGGAGGTTTCCGGCTGCAATAGTGGATTGCCAAACGAACTGTACAACTGATAAAGCGAAGGAACTTTATATGCCGAAGCAATGCTGCCAAATACCCGCCAATGCTCGGTTATCCGAAATGAGGGGCTAAAAGTAAATGTGGTATTCCCCCCATATTGCGAATGATTATTGTAGCGCATGCCGGCTTCGGCGTCAAAGCGTCCTCCGTTATAAATCAGACTGGCATAGCCGGAATATTGCCGCGCAGAGGTATCCGTAAAAATAGCTTCATAAGGTCCGAAACTACTGATGCTGAGCAGATAGCTGTTCATGCGGGCATACCTGTAGTCGGCACCGGCAAGCAGACTAAAGCCCCGGCCCAGGTTCATGTTAGTGTACAGTTCGGCGAATTGCGTAGTGCCCGCAAAATCGTTTTGTGTGTATTTGGCAAAGCCCGGCACATCGGTGCTGTCGTCCAGCAGGTTGCGGTCGGTTTGGTTGTAAAAATAATTAGCAGTTAACGCGAGCCATCCTTTTTTGTATTGCAATTGGGCGCCGCTCATCAGGCTTTTGTTGGCTGAGGTATAGTCCTTGTCATCTACAAAAATGCCACCATCTACATCGGTCTTGTATCGGTTGTATTGG
>JAHEMO010000345.1 GCA_024643625.1 Chitinophagaceae bacterium | reverse complement strand
GCAGCAAAATAGCCAGCCTGCGCCCGGCTGTTTTCATTAAGCGCCTTATCGGGTGCGGGTGCGGGTTCCAGGTAAGTAATGGCCGGCATCTTCAGCACTTTTTCCAATTGCTGCTGAGAAAGTCTTGCCTGCAAAATTTCCTGGTTGCCGTATTCGTAAGCCGATGATGCAATGCCCGCATCCTGAAGTGCTTCCCTTATTTTTTCCGTTGCTGATTGCGGGGGTAGAAAAAGCCATGCATCGGCCCTCCCGCCTAGCACGCTGTATGCCGGAAAACTGGCAATACTGAGATAGGTGGTCTTTGGAATTTTACTCAGAGCAGCGATATGGCTGATGGCCAGTTGCTGCAAGTCTGTGGTAGCAGGTTTATAGGAAAACCCAAGAATGTAAACACCGGGAGCTATTTTTTCCGCAGCCTGGACCAAACCTTTTCCTAAAGAGGCTGGTGTCGGTAGCAAATGGGTTTGGCCTACGCTGGCCACGAGGTAATACAGATTGCTGCTATACCAAACAGAATCTGCAATGTTGGGGCCAAATTGGCCAATGGGTGAAAGGGAAATTTCACCCGTAGAAAGTTTTACCGTTATTGGATTAGCGGATTGCGCTACAGATGCCATATTGCCAGCCAGCAGCAAGCCGGATGCCAGCAGCCATATGCGTAAAATATGCGCATGCATGCCTAGTACTTAATCTTAAATTTTGATTTCTTATCGGGTTTTTCTCCGGCAAGTACACGTTCCGCACCCATATTGGCACTGTTGGTTGCGCATCCACGCTTTTTGGATTTTGCGCTGCCGCAACTTGCCAACACAAAGCCCGCAAGCGTAAGCAGGATAATTGACTTTCTTATTCGGATACTGATCATGCACAACAATTTTAGCTGAAGTGAAGGTGACGAAAAATGGTTAGAATACCACCGAATGTGTATTAGAGGCTTGTGAAAATAAGCAACCCCGCGCTCGGCGGGGTCACTTGGTGGTGATGGGTGTGTGCTTGCGGGTATGTAGGGGTGTTGAAGCTGGTTGTCGTTTTTCGGGATTGGGGTCAGGTGATCCAATACTGCAAAACAACGCTCCCTTCTGCTTCGGTACTACCGTACTATTACTCCATTATGGTGGGGATTAAGCCGCATTTATCTCACTTTTCGGACGCACATGTACCTGCGCAACGGCATTATTACGCAATAATCCCTTGTTCATGCCAACATCGTGCCACAAATGGAATTTTTTGAAATAACCTAAAAATGTAAGTTGTAATCCGGGTTCAACACCCTGCATACCACGTAATTGCCGAATGTATTACTTTACGCCCCTAACGAATGCTTTGCGCCTGCTACATCTTGCAGAACTGCAAAGCATTTTATATTAGCGCGATATGACCTATAGCCAACAGCAAGCATTGCAACAGTTTAATAGCGAGGTAGGACTGAAGTTTCAGTTGTACAATAGCTTATTTACAAGTCTTCCTTTCCATCGTATTGAGAAAACGGGAACCCTGCTCAATCTTTTAATGATTGATTGCGAAGAAGGATTTGCCCGTGGCCTGAGCCCTTCAGCCATTATTGAAGGTTTTTTTGAGAGGCATAAACAATCCGCAACCGAAGAGGAGTACCTCGATTTAATGTTTCGTTTTGTGCAGTATGCAGAACGGCAGGTGGTTTTGTTTGATGCTTTAGAAGATGCCGCCTTTACTAAAACCCACGATATGAGTGGCCCGGGTACCTTGCGCGATTTGCAATCGAATGTGCAGCGAACCGAATTGGGTAATGTGCTGCGCGAAAAATTTAGAAATTTTAATGTGCGGCTGGTGCTTACTGCCCATCCCACACAGTTTTATCCCGGCGAAGTATTAGGCATCATAAATGATCTTACGAAAGCTATTCTCGATAACAATACCACGCAGGTGAACAGTTACCTGCAACAATTGGGCAAAACACCATTTTTTAAGCAGATTAAACCAACGCCTTATGACGAGGCGGTAAGCCTGATTTGGTATCTCGAAAATGTATTTTATCAGGCAGGAGGCAGAATTGCGAACTTCATAGCTAACAATTTTGCAGATCAGCGTGAACTAAGTAATGCCGTATTGCGCATGGGTTTTTGGCCCGGTGGCGATAGAGATGGGAATCCTTTTGTACGGGTAGATACTACCAGCAAAGTGGCTAACGCGCTGCGGGGCAGCATATTAAAATGTTATTACCTCGATGTGCGCCGCATACGCCGCAGGCTCACGTTCAAAGGGGTTATGCAGCCGCTTGCCGATTTAGAAACCCTGTTATACAAAAATGTGTTTTTGCCCGGTGGGCAAAGCCGCCTCACCCTCGAAGATTTGCTGCATCCGCTGGAAGAAGTATTGCAGGTACTCAATCAGCATCACAAAGGATTGTTCAAGCATTTGGTAGAATCGCTCATCAACCGCATACAATTGTTTGGGTTGCATTTTGCATCACTCGATGTGCGGCAGGATAGTGGCGTACAGGAAAAAATATTCAAACAAATTGCATCTAATACGCAACTGCTACCGGAAGGATACAACGCTATGAACTGGCAGCAGAAAGCCGATGCGCTTTTTGCCTTGGAGGCGTCTACCAATTTCGAATTTGTTGATGACGAAGTATACGCTGATACCCTTCTTGTTCCCAGAACCATGAAGGATATTCAGCAATGGAATGGTGAGGCCGGTTGCCATCGCTATATCATTAGCCAATGCCAAAGCCCGGTAAATGTGCTGGAAGCCTATGGCATGTTTTTACTTAATGGCTATAAGCCCAATGACATCACGGTAGATATAATTCCCTTGTTTGAAACTATTGCCGATTTGCAGGAAGCTAAGGCGGTAATGGAGTTTTTATATAGTCATCCCTTGTATCGCGAACACCTGCAGCGGCGTGGCAACCTGCAAACCATCATGCTTGGTTTTAGCGATGGCACCAAAGACGGAGGTTATTTAATGGCTAACTGGAGCATATACAAAGCCAAAGAAGAACTTACGCAAATAAGCCGTCGATTTGATGTAGATGTAGCATTTTTTGATGGCAGGGGCGGTCCTCCCAGCAGGGGCGGTGGCAAAACCCATCGGTTTTATGCATCGCTCGGCCAAAATATTGCCAACCGCGAAATACAGCTTACCATACAAGGCCAAACGGTAAGCAGCAACTTTGGCACTATTGATGCGGCGCAGTACAA
>JAHEMO010000344.1 GCA_024643625.1 Chitinophagaceae bacterium | reverse complement strand
CTGGCCGATTTTGGTGAGGAAGCAATGGGTAAAATGTTTGTGACGCCGGAGATGATAGAAAAGGAGCAGTTTTTTCCTTTTATGGATGGTCAGTCAGTGTTTAAAAAAGCGGTAGTAAAATTTCCGGAAGTAATTATGGAAGCACTGCACAAAAACGACCTTACACCGGCCGATATCAACATGCTGATACCACATCAGGCTAACCTGCGGATATCACAATTTGTACAGCACAAACTTGGCCTGCGCGACGATCAGGTGTACAACAATATTCAGCAATACGGCAATACCACCGCAGCTAGTGTACCCATTGCCCTTTGCGAAGCATGGGAAAAAGGCATGATAAAAACCGGCGATCTTGTTTGTCTGGCAGCATTTGGCAGCGGGTTTACCTGGGCAAGCGCTTTGATGCGTTGGTAGTATGTACCTAAAGTCCAGGAGACAAATAACTAACGTAGCCTGCTTGTCGTTGCAAGGGTGCGTACAAAAACGCCCAACAGCAAACGGTAATATTTCTAATTCATCTTCAACTGATTTTATATGATACGCAAAACTTTTATGCTGCTGATTTGCATCAGCCTTTCCTATTTCACCATAGCGCAACAGCAGGGCATAAGCCTGGAGCAACTTTCGGAAATAGCCGTTGTTGACCAAAAAATTATGATGCCCATGCGTGATGGCATCAGACTGGCCACCGATATTTTCAGACCTAAAACAGAAGGCAAAGTGCCGGTAATTTTATCGCGAACACCCTACAATTTTAATGGCTATGGCGATGGGCAGGCACGCAATATGTACACGGCTGCTTATGAAGCGGTAAAACGTGGCTATGCCTATGTTATCCAAAACGAACGGGGCCGTTTTTTTAGCGAAGGCGAGTGGGATATTCTGGGTACACCACTTACTGATGGATATGATGCTATTGATTGGCTGAGCAAACAAAACTGGAGCAATGGTAGCGTAGGATTAATAGGCTGCAGCAGTACTGCGGAATGGCAAATGGCGGTAGCCGCCATGGGGCATCCTGCGCTGAAAGCTGTTATACCACAGGGTTTTGGTGCCGGTGTTGGCCGCATTGGCAATTTCTATGAGCAGGGCAATTGGTATAGAGGTGGTGCTACGCAAATGTTATTTATAAGTTGGTTGTATGGCACGCAAAACGATGCCATCCGGCCACAGTTTCCCAGGAATGCATCGCAGGAGCAATTAATACGGGCAAGCCGTCAGTTCGATCTGGCACCGGAGCGGGCACAGGTTGATTGGAGCAAGGCCTTTACTCATTTGCCCGTAAGCGATTTGCTGCGCAATGTAAACGGACCCGAAGGCGTATACAACGATATGGTGAAACGAAAGCCAAACGATCCTGCATGGTATAAGGGTGGTCTTTACCACGACAATATGCCTTTTCATGTGCCGGCATTTTGGTTTGTAAGCTGGTACGATGTTTCCAGCAGCCCTAACCTCGCCATGATTAATCATATCAAACAAAAAGCTGCCATTAATAAAGCAGTGGCCGATAACCAATACCTGGTGATAGCACCAACCCTGCACTGTGCCTACACCCGCGCTTCAGAAAATACAGTAGTGGGTGAGCGCAGCGTAGGCGACGCAAGGCTAAACTACAATGACCAAACCTATGCATGGTTTGATAAATGGCTTAAAGGCGCCGACAATAATTTTACCACTACCACACCTAAAGTGCAGTACTACACCATGGGTACCAACCAATGGAAGGCTGCCGATGCATGGCCGCCGCCGTCGGCACAAATGCAGACGCTTTATTTAAACAGCAAGGGGCATGCTAATACGATGTATGGCGACGGGTTATTACAAATGCAAACGCCTGCTGCCAATGCACCGGCCGATAACTATGTGTACGACCCCATGAACCCCGTAACCTCATACGGCGGTAATGTATGTTGCACCGGCAATGCAGTGCAAGGCGGCGCGTTTGACCAACGCAAAATGGAAACACGCAACGATATATTGGTGTACACCGGCGAGCCCTTTACAAAAAATACCGAGCTGAGTGGCTTTATTGAAAGCACCTTGTATGTAAGCAGCGATGCCAAAGACACTGATTTTACAATAAAAATTATTGATGTAGCGCCCGATGGCACAGCCTATAATCTTGATGAAACCATACAAAGAGCGAGATGGCGCGAAGGATATACCAATGAAGTATGGATGGAAAAAGGGAAAGTGTATAAATTGGAGATGACGCCCATGAGTACGAGCAATACTTTTCAAAAAGGCCATCGGCTGCGCATCGAAATCAGCAGCAGCAATTTTCCCCGCTTCGACAGAAACCTGAACACCGGTGGCGATAATTATAACGAATCGAAAAGCGTAACAGCCAACAATAGCATATACCATACTGCACAATATCCTTCGCAGATAAGGGTGCCGATAGTGCAATAGTTGCTGATCTAGTAATCCTGAATATCAGCAAGTGATTTGCCTTCAAGAACTGATAAAATGGCATCCCTTGCATCCACCATCACTTTGTTAAGCCCGCAATGGTCTTCGGGGCAGCCCGGGCAGCGCTGGTAAAAATGCAGGCTTACACAACTTAACATCGCAATAGGCCCCTCTACCTTGCGAATAACATCGGCCAGCCTGATGGTATGCGGATCATTGATTAGCTCGTAGCCACCCTGCCGTCCACGGGTGCTTTTTAGCAGGCCATCTTGTTTTAGCTCGTGCAATATGTTTTCTAAAAAACGGAGCGGAATTTTTTTATGCTCGGCAATAATGGGAATTAATACCGGCCCCTGGCCATAAGTTGCAGCTAAATGCGCCAGCGCCTGCAAGGCGTATTTTGTTTTTTGTGATAACATGGGCACTATGGGCTGTGCAGCACACCTAACTGGTTTGGCCACACATATTTATGGCACTAAATAAACACTTATTCCAATTGTTGGCGCATGACTTTGGTCACGGGGATAAAACTGTTTTTCCCGCATATTTGATGCACAAGGTGAAATCTGTTTCATTACAACAAAAAATTAAGTTCACTTAATTGGTGAACTATTATCTTCGAACCTCAAAAATGTAAATACCATGAGCTTAAGATTAGGCGATGTAGCCCCAAATTTCGACGCCGATACCAGCATTGGTCCCATTAACTTCTACGAATTTCTGGGCAATAGCTGGGGCATACTTTTCAGTCATCCGGCCGACTATACACCGGTTTGCAC
>JAHEMO010000343.1 GCA_024643625.1 Chitinophagaceae bacterium | reverse complement strand
CCCGGCAGTCGGGAGGTATGGGGCAGGCTTCCTCATAGTCGTCTCCAAAACTATTATCATCTATTACCAACATACCCTTTTCATCCGGCTTGTAGTTTACAGGCTTCGCTATGAGTAGCGTCAAGGCATTTTCATTTACGGCGAGCGATACCATAATCGAATTCTTTCCCGATGATTCAGCGTCTGCTTTAAGCGCATTGATTTGTGAGAGGCTAAATATGTAATCGATCTTTTGTGCAATTCTTGGCTTTGGCATAAGAAATATTTGCAGCAAAATACTCCTTACCAATTATCGCCTGTAGGGTAAAAACACCCTTTTTTAGCGGTGTCCTGCTACCCTCACCAAATGCATATAACCGTGGCTTTGCTGCCGCGTTGACGGGTTTAAAAATTTACCGTTCAAACCTGTGATATGAAAATCGGGTACCCGATGAATACTTTCCACTGTAAAGGCCTGCTGCAAGGTATCAAGGCCCCTATCATGGGTAAACAATACTACTGCCTTACCTTGTTGTTGCAGCGAATCAATTTGCCGGTTGGTGACCATGGGGCGCCAGTTTTGCAGGTAAAAATCGAAGCTGCGAACTGTTTCGTTATAGAGGTAAATCGAACTGGTATCCATTTTATTTTCCTTGATATATGCTGCCATAGTGCTACCACCCTGATATGCATTTATGGCAGGGTAAAAATGTGCATTGAGAATAAAATTTACCACCATAATGGCAACAAAAGAGGGTACCCAAATTTTATCAACTTCATCGTTAATAGCAAGCTTTGCCAATACTATCGCTATACCCAGAAAAGTAATCGTCGAAATAATAAGGGCAAGGTTGCCCATAGGAAAAGCCCATCCATTAATCACCGTCATTAAAATGCCTAAAATGATGACGATACCCCATTGTACCATTTGAAAACTTCGCAGGAGTTTCAACTTTCCCGCCTCCAGCAATTGATACAGGAAGGCAGCGGTAAGAATGGTCATAAAAGGAAACAAAACATTTAAGTAATGTGGCAGCTTAAAGCTGGACTTGCTCATTACCAGAAACATCATCCAGGTGCCTGCAAAGCTGAGTTGTTCAAGGGTAAAAAAAGATTTGCCTTTAGACTTCCAAAGGCCTGAAAGCCTCTTGAAAGTTGCGGCATAATACAATACACTCCATGGCAGCAAAGCCCATAAAATAGTATGGAAGAAAAAACTGAATTCAGGATTATCGACAAAAGTTCTGTCGCCGGCAAAACGCTCAAAGCTTTGCGTCCACAGTAAAAATTTAATACCACTCATGCCCGTTGCACCATTTACCAGCTTTTCAGGATGCAGATCAAACTGTTGATAATAGTAAAACATAACCGGCGAGAGGAAAAGAAAAAACGACGCCACTAATACGAGCCAATGCCAATGGAAAAGGCGACCCCAATCGCGGCGCGCCAGCAGGTAAAAAAACAGGACACAACCCGCCACCATTACGGCTATCATGCCCTTTGTGCCAACACCGCCGGCCAAAAAAGCGCCGGCCCATATCAGTTGCCACCATTTGCCTTGCTGCACATACAATACCAACTGCCATACGGCCAACACTACAAAACTGGTAAGCAAACTATCGGTACGTACATCATGGTTGGCCAGCAGTATAGCCTGGCTGCTTATAAACATGAGCGCTGCAATCTGACCCACCCGTTTATTGTAGAGTAAACTGCCTAGTCTGGCCGTAGCAAAAGCTGCCAGCAAACTCATGAGTATACTTACCAATCTGTAGCCGGCGTGGCCAATACCAAAAAGTTTAAATCCCGGCCATGTACTCCAAAATAATACATGGGGTTTATCCAAATAGTCGTAGGCGTCACCGGTAGCATAAGTACGATTGATGATATTGGTATAATCGCCTTGCTGCTCCATATGCATTGCAATGCCTGCGTATTCAGCCGCATCGTAGTCCATGAGTTTTGGTAAAAACATGCCCACGGCCAAAACCACTACCACAAGTATCCACAATGGGGCATATACCAATCTGTTCTTCATAGCCAATAGCATTAAGAGGCGGCCAAAAATCGATTTATTCTGCAAAAGACGACTAATTAGTTATTTTGCCCGATGCAATCTCCGGTATTAGCCATTGTGTTGCCCTGCTACAACGAAGAGGCAATTCTTGCTGAAAGCATCAGCAAGCTGCAGGCCATGCTTCATCAATATATAGCTGATAATTTGGTGGACCACAGCAGCTTTCTATTGTTTGTGGACGATGGGAGCCGCGACGATACCTGGCTCATTTTACAATCTCATATTTCACCAAACCTGAAAGCAATAAAGCTCAGTGCCAATTGCGGCCATCAGCAGGCTTTGCTGGCAGGCATGCATTATGTAACCAACAAGGTAGATTGTATGATAAGCATGGATGCCGACCTGCAGGACGATATGCACTGCACGCGGCAGATGCTGGAACATTTCGCAAATGGATCGCATATCGTATATGGCGTCCGCGATAGCAGAAGCGCAGATACAGGATTCAAAAAAAATACAGCTCTACTCTTTTATAAACTCATGCAACGCATGGGTGTAAACCTTATTTACAACCATGCCGACTTCAGGTTGCTAAGTAATCAGGTGTTATTGGAGTTTGGCAAATACCGCGAGGTAAATCTTTTTTTACGTGGCATTTTTCCCCGTATGGGATTTACGCATAGCCTTGTGCATTACGACAGGCAGGAGCGTACGGCCGGCGAAACAAAGTATCCTTTCAGAAAAATGCTGCAGCTTGCCGTCAATGGCATTACGTCATTCAGCAGCGTGCCATTGAAAATTATATCCGTGGTAGGTTTTATTGTTTTTGCCGCAAGCATCATGGCAAGTTTATGGGTGCTGTTTGTGATTGTGTCGGGGCGTAATGTACCGGGTTGGGCATCTATCACCCTGCCCATTTATTTTTTGGGAGGCATACAGTTGCTTGCCCTTGGGGTTATTGGTAGTTATGTAAGTCGTATATATCTGGAAACCAAGCAGCGGCCTCCTTATCATATTGAAAAAATATTATTGCAGCACTAAAAATCATAAGTGGCTTACGTGTCAATTCATTTATAGGACACCTTAAGAGACATATATTTTTACCAATTCAGTTAATAGCAATTAGAAAGGTTGGTTTGCTGCGCTACCATTTCACTAAAAGTGGGGCAAAAAAGTAATACCGACTTTTACTGAAGAAAAATAAAGAAATA
>JAHEMO010000342.1 GCA_024643625.1 Chitinophagaceae bacterium | reverse complement strand
TAAGCAATGTGCAGGAGCCAGATTTAGGCAGGGATTTGGTAACACTTAACATGATAAGGGATATTGAAATTGACGGGGACCAGGTGAAATTTACCCTTGTATTAACCACACCGGCCTGCCCAATGAAGGATATGATGGGCAACGCTTGCATAAATGCCATAAAGCTGTTGGTAAACAAACAAGCGCAGGTGAGTATTCATTTTACCAGCAATACCACGTCGGCGAGGGGTGATAATAAGGATGTGCTGCCGGGCGTAAAAAATATTATAGCGGTTGTAAGCGGCAAAGGCGGTGTAGGCAAGAGTACAGTGGCGGCAAATCTGGCACTTGCCCTTTCGGCAGGAGGCGCAAGGGTAGGGTTGATGGATGCGGATATTTACGGCCCAAGTGTGCCGATTATGTTTGGCGTTCGCGGCGAGCGTCCTCTGATGAAGGATGCCGGTAACGGCAAAGGGGTAATTGTGCCGCTGGAAAAATTTGGCATCAAACTCATGAGCATTGGCCTTTTGGTTGATGATAAAAATGCTGTGGTTTGGCGCGGTCCTATGGCAAGCAGTGCCATCAAGCAGTTTATTACAGATGTGGAATGGGGCGAGCTAGATTATCTGGTGGTAGATATGCCTCCCGGCACCGGTGATATCCACCTGACAATGGTGCAAACTGTGCCGGTAACCGGTGTGGTGGTAGTTACCACACCGCAGGCCGTGGCATTGGCTGATGCTAAAAAAGGTATTGCCATGTTTGGTCAGGCGCAGGTGAAAGTACCCATTATCGGACTCGTTGAAAATATGGCCTGGTTTACGCCTGCAGAACTGCCCGATTCACGCTACTATATTTTTGGCAAAGAGGGTGGTAAGCATTTGGCCGAAGAGTATGATCTGCCGTTTTTGGGACAAATTCCCCTGGTAATGAGCATCAGGGAGGGCGGTGACGAAGGCTTGCCTGCCATGGTTAGTTCTGATGAAGCAAGTAAAGCAGCTTTTGCCGATGTTACGGCCAAAGCCGTGCGAAGTATTGCTATGCGCAATGCTAATATGGCGGCCACAAAAGTGGTGGAGATAGTAGAATAGCATGCCGAAATTTGCTACACGATTAACAACTATGAAATATATAACCGGTCTGATACTGTTGACAGCCATGGCATGTTCATCTTCGGAAAACGAGAAGTTGACAGCAGCACCTGAATCTGCTGCCACAACTATGACGCTAGACCTGCAAGGCCATAGGGGCTGCCGCGGCATAATGCCGGAAAATACCATTCCTGCTATGCTTAAGGCGCTGCAATTGGGTGTAAGCACTTTGGAGATGGACGTTGTGATAACGGCCGATACTGTATGTCTGATTAGCCACGAGCCATTTTTTAGCCATGAAATTACCACCCTGCCAGATGGCGGTTTGGTAACGGAAGAAAATGAACGTGAACTGAATATTTATCATATGAGTTTTGCGGAAACGCAAACCTATGATGTAGGACTAAAGCCACATCCGCGCTTTGCGGAGCAGCAAAAAATGGCGGTAACCAAGCCTTCGCTTGAGCAAGTATTTGTAGCTGTAAATAACTGGTGCGATTCAGCCAAACAGGCTTTGCCCTATTTTAATATCGAAACGAAAACCACCCCGGCGGGCGATGGCGTTTTCCATCCTGAACCGGAGGAATTTGTAGAGATATTGATGCGCATAATTGTGAAGCATAACATGCAGGATAAGGTAATAATACAATCCTTCGATTTTAGAACCCTGCAGTATGTGCATGAGCATTATCCGCTTATACAAACAGCCGCGCTTATCGAAGATTTCGATAGGCTACCGTATCAGCACCAGTTGGAGAAGCTTGGCTTTATGCCAACCATTTATTCGCCGGCGTGGCAATTGGTAAATGATACCATGGTGCGGCAATTGCACGACAAACACATAAGGGTAATACCCTGGACGGTTAATGATAGCGCTACCGCCTCAAGCATGAGGGCCTTGGGTGTAGATGGTATTATTACTGATTATCCTGACAGAATTCGTTGAAAAATCGAACGCGATATCCTTTGCGGTAAGGGATAATTTTGCGGCAATCATTTTGGCTATGACAAGGCAGCAACTAGTTGGACATATTCGTAAGCAGGGAAGTTTTTTATGCGTGGGGCTAGATACAGATGCTTCGCGTTTACCCGTGCATTTGCAAGGCAAACCCGGCGCCGTGCTTTCATTCAATAAAGCTATTATAGATGCTACCCTGGATAGTTGCGTAGCGTATAAAATAAACACAGCTTTTTTTGAGGCTTTGGGAGCAGAAGGCTGGGAGATTATGCAGGAAACCTTCGACTATATTCCCAATACTCATTTTAAAATAGCCGATGCCAAGCGGGGTGATATTGGAAATACCAGCGATCAGTATGCAAGGGCATTTTTTGAAACCCTGAATGCTGATGCCATAACGGTAGCGCCCTATATGGGCGAGGATAGCATAAAACCTTTTCTTGCCTACAAGCATAAATGGACTATTGTGTTGGGTCTGACCAGCAATGGCGGTAGTGCCGATTTTCAATATTTACCGGTAGGTGATACCGGCAAAGCCTTGTATGAACTGGTGTTGGAGAAAGTAAGTCAATGGGGCAATGCCGATAACCTGATGTTTGTAACCGGTGCCACGCAGGCATCGGCATTTACGCAAATAAGGCGCATTATTCCCGAACATTTCTTATTGGTTCCCGGTGTAGGTGCGCAGGGTGGCAGCCTGCAAGATGTGGCAAAACACGGGATGAATACTGACTGCGGCCTGTTGGTAAATGCAAGCCGTGCCGTTATTTATGCTTCAAGGGGCGAAGATTTTGCGGAAAAGGCCAGGGAAGTTGCCAGCGCCTATGCGTTGGAAATGGAAGGTTTTCTGAAATGATGCCTGTTTAGGCAACCAAAAGATTACATCCTCTCAGGTCGGCGCTATCCATGCGGCCCAGTACTTCAAAACTGCCATTGGCATATACCTTGCCTACATCCTGGGTTTCAATAAATGCGCAACTGTCCTTGTTGGCCAAATCAATAACACAAAGCATGCCCTGACCGGTAAGCGACACCAACCTTGGGTCAGCTTCATCGCGTACCAACACCCGCATCCATGGCGGGCAATGATAAATGCCGCCACCTTTGCTGTAAGCCTGACTCATAAGTTCCGTCATGCCATACTCACTGGCTATTTCAGCAACCGAAAAAGCATGGCGTAATTGCTCGT
>JAHEMO010000341.1 GCA_024643625.1 Chitinophagaceae bacterium | reverse complement strand
TTAACGGCGGCGGCGGAGTTGCGCACCCAATCACCAATATTGGTATGAATGCCTGCAATGCCTATTTGCATCGATGCACCGGTAAGGCTGCTTAGGCTTCCGGTTAGCTCGCCATATTGCGCGTAGCCATTCGGGAAGGTATGGATTACAATATTGTGGTGGTAAGGATCTATGGCGGCTATGTAATCCGCTATGTCGCGAATGACCTGCGTGGACAGCGATTCTTCTTCGCTGATATTCCAGTTGAGTGCCAAATGGTGACCAAAGCGGGCAATGAGTTCGCGGTAGTAAATTTTGCGTTCGTTACCCATGGCATTGTTGTCCATCAGGTTATCGTTTTCTGTCTCCATGGTTTTAAAATGGAGATACATACCCTTCAGGTCGGCATAGGCCATTATATTTTCCCATTGTGCCATTTTGCTTACATCAAAACGGTCGTGGTATATGGCATCGTTCCAATGCTGCAGCCGGATGCTTTGCTGGCTAGCAGCATCGCCGGCAATGGCGGGCAGCGCTTCATAATCGGCTACGGGAATTTTTAGTAGATGTGGAAATACATTCTGATCGTCGCCGGCAAAGCTGAAGGTGAGGAAGGAAAAGGCATTCATGCCTTCGCCGCTCAGGTAGGCTACCGCACCCAGCAGCTCGCTGCCCTTGCCGTTTTGCCAGGTGTACGCCCCGGCCTCAGCAGCTGAATAGTCCTGTTGATGGAACGACCAGGTTTTACGTAAACCCTTACGGTTGCTGGTAGCATCAAAATCGTTGTAGGCAAGCGTATTTTCCGCCGCATCGGCGCCGGCTTTTACAAAATATTCTCCGCTGCCTGCATGCTGCAGGTAGTGCTGCCCAACGTACTGCAACCGGCCCTTGCCGCGCAGGTCTCGGCCCGTTTTGTCGGAAGCGCCAATAACAAGCCTACCCGTTTGTCCATGAAAAGCAACCGGTGTACCCAAACTGGCATTGGCTGCCGTAGCAATATTGGCGCCGGTTACAAAAGAAGCGGTGTAGGTCCAGGTACCCACGGCATCGGGGCTAAAATGTACCTGCCAGATATTGCCGCTGGATGCTCCGCTATTGGCCGACACACCATCCGCTGCATAAAAGCCGGGTACCACATACGTTTTGCTGCCGTTGGTAAAAGTCACATCGAGCTGGTAATGGGTAAATGGATTAATGGCATCGGTTTCGCTGCTGGCCGGTCCCTGAAAGCTCAGGGTTACCTTATGCCATTGCTTTAATTCACCGCTTATGGCGGGAGGTGGATTGGTAATAATTGTGCTGGTGTCTTTATCAATCACCACAAATTGTATGCTCAGACTGGTACCCGCGGTGCCGGTTTTGCCGGTAGCCGTGTAGGGTGTTGCTACAAGCGTATGGGTGCCGGTTGCCGGCGTCCATGGATTGTAATTTCCATTAGCATCGCCACGCAAGGCATAGGGTGCGGTATTTTCTGTTTGAAAGTTGGTATTGCCATCATAGGCAAAGCCCACACTGCCCACGGTGGCCGGATTGGTTTCGGCCCTCACGTTCAGGTTAATGGTAGGCAGGTAAAAAAGATTGAGGGTATCGCCATCCTGCAGCAACTGCATATCAGTGTCGGTATCGGCATTTATCAATACAAATTGGCTTACCGCCTGCGGTGCTTGCGGCGTAATAACCATAATCGTATTACTCCAGGCAGAAGCATTGCCGGCAAATACTGACCGGATGCGGATATCATACGCCGTGCCACTGATCAGCCCAAAAATGCTGGTGGTATTGTTGCCAAATACCACAGAGCCTCCCGGTTGATAGGTTCCCGTGCCCGATAAAGCATATTCCAACTCGTAGGTATCGGCATAGGCCGTTGCATTCCACACCAGCGATACGGTGTTGGCGCTGATGCCGTTACCGGCTAATCCGCCGGGTGTTAGTGGCAGGTTGGTGGCGGTAACCGCGGCGGTATAGGCTGAAGTACCAAACGCATTGGTAGCCCTTACCCGGTAGTAGGCAAAGTCGTTGTTAGCCAGGCTGGCATCGGTATAGGAGGTGGTACCGGCGGGCGTGGTGGCAAGGGCTGCCCAGTTGGGGGCAGGCGTTAGCGTGGTGGCATATTGCAGTTCAAACTGGTCTTCGTTGTTCGACATGTCGGACCATTGCAGCGTGGCCGTGCCCTGTGAAAACACCGTGGCTATAAGGTTGGCAGGTGCAGCAGGCGCGGTGCCGGTGGCTATGTTTGAAAATTGTACAGAGAGGGTAGCCGACTCGCCCTGAATTACGGCATTTTTTTTGCCGGTGCTAAATGGCGTAGCGGTTAGCTGATAGGTACCTGCGGCAGGTGTCCAGGCATTATAGTCGCCTCTTTTATCGCCAAAAACCGCATAGGGTGTAGCCCTGTCAGTAGGCTGTGCTGCACCATTTACGATGCTTTCCACATAAGTTACTTTGGCGGGGTTGGTATTTACCCTGATATTCAGATTGCGGGTAGGCAAATCGGGAAGATTGATGGTTTGCCCATTGGTCAGGGTCATCAGGTCGGCATCCGTATCAGCATTTACCAATACAAAACTGGTGATGGATTGGCCCATAGCCAATTGGCCATACAGAAAGCCCATAGCTACTAAAAGCAGTTTGGTTATGCGCTTCATAATGTTGGAGGATTATGCCCGCTAAGCCGGGCAGTGATGCAGAATTAAATAATGGGGTTGTTAATAGCTAACTAATGAAATGCAATTGAAAGCTACTGGAAAATAGTCGGCCAATCTCTAACACAAGGGCATATTTTTTACTAGCTTTCTAATTATTGGGACATAATACTCGGTTTATTAGGCATAGATGAATTGATGGATATTCAGGCCGCTAACCATCCTGTACTTTCCTGCAGGTTTGGCCATCATCTCCTTGCTATTTTTCAGCTTTTCCTGCAAGGCCAGGCCCATGCTGCGTTTTAGGCACTGCATCCACCCAGAGATACGAAGGCGCCTATTGTCATATTCTTTTTTCTTTATGAGGCTGCCGGAGATGGTATCTATTGCATTAGAATGGACCCATTCCTTCGCCATATTCCGTCCTTCAAATTGGCCTTGGATGCTTTTTTGGGGAAGACCCACTGCCGCTTTATCGATTATGCACAATTGAGCAACTAAAGCGCATGTGCGGAACAAATGAGCACAATTTACCCGGCTACTTTTAACCTGCCATTGGCTTAAAACACCAATAATTACTCCAAAAACAATTGCCATGAT
>JAHEMO010000340.1 GCA_024643625.1 Chitinophagaceae bacterium | reverse complement strand
AATACCTGATAGGCCTATTGCAACCCAGCTATCGGTTAGCCATATTGAGCCGCGGATATAAAAGAAAAACCAAAGGCTTTCTGTTGGCTACTAAAAACACAACAGCATTGGAAATAGGCGATGAGCCCATGCAATTTCACCGCAAGTTTCCCAAGGTAACTGTGGCGGTGTGCGAAGAAAGAGCGGCTGGCATCCCCATGATTTTGCACGACAAGCCCGAAACCGATGTTATTATTTTGGATGATGCCTTTCAGCATCGCCATGTAAGCGCGGGTTTAAATATTGTGCTCATGCAGTTTGATGAGCCTTTTTGGGACGATCACTATCTACCGGCCGGTAATTTGCGCGATCAGGCCGAAAGCCTTGCCAGAGCACAAATGGTTGTGGTAACCAAATGTCCGGATACGCCTGATGAGGAAACCGTGACGCGTTATACCAACTCTATCAACAAATATAGTAGTGCCCCGATATTTTTTGCCAAACTCAGCTATGGCCTGCCGTATTTGCTGCAGGATAGCGGCAATACCATGAACCCGGATCCGGACAGTGCTGTGTTGCTGGTAACTGGTATTGCGAATCCACAGCCTTTGCAGCAATTGTTGCAAAAACGTGTAAGCCACTATGCCGACATTGTTTATAACGATCATCATATTTTCACCATCGACGATTTACGCCACATACAAAAGCAATTTGAGCGTATGCCTCCGGCGAAACGATTACTGCTTACAACGGAAAAAGATGCTGTGCGGCTTGAAAAATTTGGTGACGCATTGCAAGCACTTCCCATTTATGTGGTTCCGGTATCGCACCAAATACTCTTTAATCGCGAGCAGGATTTCACTCAATTGGTTGGCGATTTTGTCAACTCATTTACAACAGCCGCAAAAGCGGTACATTAAAACAATACATGTCGAAAAAACATAAACACAAACAAAAATCAAGACACCAAAGTACCCATACCGAAAAAGGGGTGCTTGAAATAACCCGAAGCGGTATCGGCTTTGTAAACACCGGACAAAAGGGACAGGATATCCTCGTTCGCCCTGCCGATTTTAACCGCGCCTTTCATGGCGATACTGTAATGGTACTCACCAACAAACATCAAAATGACGGCGGCAAACGAATTGGAAAAATTGTTGAAGTATTATCCAGAAGACAAACCGAATTTGTAGGCACCCTGCACACCCATGCAGGCCGCTGGTATTTTATTCCTGATAGCGACAAGCCACTACCGTCATTCGATCTGCTATCAGCGCCCGAAGCAGGTGCGGGTATTGAAGGCAGGGTAATTGTAAAACTCGCCCGTTGGGGCGAACAGGACAAACGCCCGAAGGCAGAACTGGTAAAAGTGCTGGAGCCTGAAAGCCTCAATGATATTGCCATGCAGGATATACTGCTGGAAAACGGTTTCCCGCTGCATTTTTCTGATGATGCCATGGAAGATGCCCTGCGATTGCACGATGCCATAGTACCCTCCGAACTGCAGAAGCGACGCGACTTCAGGGGTATCCCCACATTTACCATAGACCCCGCAGATGCCCGTGATTTTGATGATGCCCTGAGCATTCAACCTACGGGCAAAGGCCTTTGGGAAATTGGTGTACATATAGCCGATGTAAGCCATTTTGTGGTTCCGGAAACTGCATTGGACGACGAGGCTTATCAGCGGGCTACAAGTGTTTATCTTCCCGACCGGGTAAACCCCATGCTGCCGGAGCGCATCAGCAATGAATTGTGTTCATTGCGGCCCAACGAAGACAAATACACTTTTTCGGCAGTCTTCACTATTAATAGCAAGGCGCAGGTAAAAGATTATTGGCTGGGCAGAACAGTTATACACTCCAATAAAAGATTTACCTACGAAGAAGTACAGGATATTATTGAAAAGAAAGCAGAAAGTCCCTATCAGGATACGGTGCATCTGCTCAACAAAATGGCCCAGCAAATGCGCAAAGAAAGATTTGCCAACGGTGCCATAAATTTCAGTAGCGAAGAAGTGCGTTTTAAACTGGATGAAAACGCAGTGCCGGTAGAAGTAGTGGTAAAACTGAGCAAAGAAGCGCATCAGCTGATTGAAGAATTTATGTTACTGGCCAATAAGACAGTAGCCACACATGTTTCAAAAATCATGGTGAAGGATAAACCCCTTCCCTTCCCATACCGTGTGCACGATCAGCCCGACGAAAAAAAGCTGGAGCCGTTTATGGCATTCGCCAAACGCATGGGACATCCCTTTGATACCCGCACGCCACAGCGCATTGCCGAAAGCTTTAATACCATGATCAACAATGTGCGTGGTACGCCACAGCAACATGTGCTGGAGCAATTGGGTATACGCACTATGGCCAAAGCCATTTACACTGCAGACAATATTGGACACTATGGTCTTGGTTTCGAAAACTATTGTCATTTTACATCGCCCATACGCCGCTACCCCGATGTGCTGGTACACAGACTGCTGCAGGAAGTATTGGATGGCAAACCCAAAGCACATAAAAAGCTGGAAGAAAACTGTAAGCATAGCAGCGAGAGAGAACGTGCCGCTATGGATTGCGAACGGACGGCCAATAAATACAAACAGGTGGAGTATATGCGCCAATATGTCGGCGAACAATTTGATGTCGTGATAACGGGTGTTTCCACATTTGGCTTTTGGGCCGAAACCGTAGCCCATAAATGCGAGGGCCTCGTAAGCATGCGCGACCTTAGCGACTACGATGAATTTATGCTGGTGGAAACAGATTACAGCCTTGCAGGATTGCGCACGGGTAAAAAATTCAGAATGGGCGATACCGTAAAAATTTTGGTAGTAGCTGCTAATCTTGAAAAACGACAATTAGACTACCAATGGGTACCGGACAATGACATGCAGCCTGCAACCAGACCGACAAAGCAAAAGCAGCAACAACAGGCCAGAAAACATCGTGAACCCAAACGGCGAAAGCAATAAACAACACCCGAATCACCCTTATGAAGCTACAGCTACCCACCGCACACAGCATCTTAATTACGATACTGGTAATTGTTGCTGTTGCCGCACAATTTGTGCCTGCCGGGCAATACGATAAAATTGCCTACCAATCTGGCAGCGGGAAATTTGTGTTGCAAAAAACCAGTGGAGAAGACCTTCTTCCCGCTACACAGCAAACGCTCGATTCGCTAAAAGTGCTGATACCTGTAGCCAAGTTTGTAAGTGGTGATATTTTTAAACCTGTAGCGGTTCCCAACAC